>NZ_JBHSQK010000004.1:0-43423 GCF_042658055.1 Pseudonocardia lutea | reverse complement strand
CGCCAGCTGAGCCGGTCAACAACCTGCTGAGTCACCACAACTAGCGCCTCGTCGCTCTCGTTCCCGTCGAGCTTCGGGTCATGGGGCCACTCGCGGATCAGGTCGGGACGACGCCGAGCTGGCGGAGAGCCGACAGAGCGTCCTCCTCGCCCCACTCCTTGACGACCTTCCCGCCGGCCACCTCGACGACGCTGATACCGGACCACCGCACCTCACGGCCGGTGGCCGGGATTCCGAGCAGTTCACCCGTGTGCGTGCCCGAGCCGTCCCAGCGGAAGATCGCTGTGCCGTCCTGGGTGGCCAGGTGCCGGAACGCGAAGGCGAGGTCCGGCATGCCGGCTCTGAACTCGGCCAGGAGCTTCTTGAAGTCGGACGCCCCCTTGACGGGCGCGGGGAACAACGGGTAGTAGACGGAGAAGTCCGGAGCAGCGAGTTCGTCGAGCGTGGCGAAGTCATGTCGATTCCACGCCGCATCGACGAACCGCTCCGCGAGGGCAGTCGTCTCGTCAATCACGATGGACCTCCTCAAATCGGCGTGAGCCGTGTATCCACCCGGCCCCATTCCTTGTCAAGGGATCCGCGCGTCGTGCATCCGACCGGCGGTCATGCGCTCCCCCGCTCCACATGCCCCGCTACGCCTCCCACTGATCGGGCCGACCTTCTCGACGCGGGAGGCGCCCCGCCAGCTCAGCGCCTCGTCCGACCGGCGTGACGCGGGCCGCGGCGCGGGTGGGTCGAGCCCGGACCTGGCGTAGCGTGATCCCGTGTTGACGCGAGGCGCGGTGCTGCGCGAGGTCCCGGGCCGGTTCGAGGTCGTCGAGCTCGAGGTCGACGACCCCCGGCCGGGCGAGATCCGGGTGAGGATGGTGGCCAGCGGGCTGTGCCACTCCGACGACCACCACGCCACCGGCGACCAGAAGGTGGGGATCCTGCCGTTCGCCGGTGGGCACGAGGGGGCCGGGATCGTCGAGGCCGTCGGGCCGGGGACCGCCGGGTTCGCCGAGGGCGACCACGTCGTGTTCTCCTTCCTGCCCGCGTGCGGCCGGTGCCGCTGGTGCGCGCACGGCATGCAGAACCTCTGCGATCTCGGGGCCTCGCTGGCCACGAACGCGCGCTGGGAGGACCCGACGTCGTTCCGGCTCAGCCTCGACGGCCGGCCGGTCGGGCAGATGTGCGGGTTGTCGACCTTCTGCGAGTACACGACCGTCTCCACGGCCTCGGCGGTGAAGGTCGACCCGTCGGTCCCGCTGGAGATCGCCTGCCTGACCGGCTGCGGCGTGGGCACCGGCTGGGGCGCGGCCGTCAACTCCGCGGAGGTCCGGCCGGGCCAGGTCGTGATCGTGATGGGGATCGGCGGGATCGGGATCAACGCCGTACAGGGCGCGGCGCACGCCGGTGCGTCCGCGGTGATCGCCGTGGACCCGGTCGCCTTCAAGCGCGAGCAGGCCCTCGGCCTCGGCGCGACGCACGCCGTCGAGGACATCCGGGAGGGCGCCGACCTCGCCCGCTCGATGACCAACGGGCAGGGGGCCGACGCGTCGATCGTCTGCGTGGGGGTGACCCGCGGCGCGCACGTGGGGCAGGCGCTGCGGGCGGTGCGCAAGGGCGGGACGTGCGTGGTCGTCGGGCTGGGCGACGTGCGCACCCGCGAGGGCGACATCCCGCTGATGGAGCTGACGCTCTACCAGAAGCGGCTGCAGGGCTCGCTGTTCGGCGCCAGCGCCCCGACCGCGGACATCCCGGCGCAGCTGGAGCTCTACCGGCAGGGGGCGCTCAAGCTGGACGAGCTGATCACCACCCGGTACACCCTCGACGAGGTCGCCGAGGGCTTCGACGACATGCACGCCGGGCGGAACCTGCGCGGCGTGATCGTCTTCTGAGGCCTACGCGGCGGCCGGGAGCCCGGTCGCCGCGGCCAGCTCCTCGAACACCGCGATGTTCAGCTCGAAGGCGCGGACCGCCTCGTCCGCCACCCGGCGCTGCTCGATGTCGTCCCACGGGGCGGCGTCGAGCAGCGCGCGGTAGCGCGCGCGGAACCGCGACGGGCTGCCGAGCGCGGAGAAGTCGTAGAACAGGGCCCCGGGGCCGGTGACCCCGTAGGTGCGCTCCAGGACCTTGCCGACGACCTGCCCGCCGGCGAGATCGCCCAGGTACCGGGTGTAGTGGTGGGCCACGAAGACCGGCCCGTCGCCGGCCGCCGCGCCCAGCCGGGCCACGTAGGTCGCGGTCGCGGGCAGCACGCGCGGCGCCTCGACGGAGCCGCCGAGGGCCTCGACGTCCCGGCGCAGCGCGGGCAGCCGGCGGAGCTCGTCGATCACGAACGGGCCGGCGGCGGGGTCGCCGGCCAGCGCGTCCCCCGCGGCCTCGAGCGCGCCGTAGATCGCGAGGTACTGCTCGGCCAGCAGGGTGTAGGCCGACAGCGGGAGGCGCCCCGCGAGCAGGGCGGCCATGTAGGTGGAGCGGTGGGCACGCTCGTGGACCTCGGCCGTGGCCTGGCGCAGACCGGTGGAGAGCTCGCCCATGGGTGTTCCTCCCGCATCTTCCTGACGCCGTGTCAGAAAGATGCTAGGGCACCCGGCCGACTGAGGCTAGCCTAAGTTCGAGGCCCGGACCATACCCAGCACGATCCGCACCGCGGCCTCCACGGAGTCGGCCAGCTCCTCCGCCGGCACGTCCACGATCTGCCGGGCGGACAGCGCGGCGCCGATCATCGCCACCAGGACCGCGGGGTCCTCGGCGGCCATCTCGCCCGCCTCGATCCCCTCCCGCACGATCCGCGCGAGCCGGTCGCCTATCGGGTCCGCGTGCGCCGCGATCCGCCGGTAGGCCTCGGGGTCGAGGGCCCCGGCGAGGCCCTGGCCCGGCGGGAGGTGGAACTCCGCGAGCCGGTGCAGCTGCAGCCGCGCGAACACGGCGAGCCGCTCGGTGGGCGTGGCCGCTCCGGCGAGCGCCCGCTCGAGGTCGGCCACGTACCGGTCCGCCTCGTGCTCGACGAACGCGACGAGCAGCGCCTGCCGGTCGGGGAAGTGGTTGTAGATCGACGTCCGGCCCACCCCGGCCGCGGCGGCGACCCCGGAGAGCGTGACGGCGTCGAACCCCCGCTCGTAGAGCAGCTCGCGCAGGGCGGCGAACACGCGGGCGCGGACCTCGTCGCGATGGGCGGCGAGCGACCCCCCGAGCACCTTCGGCACGCCGGCCTCCTCCCGCCGTCGACGCCCAGGGTAGGGCCGGTGCCGGCAGCGGACACGGGTGTCACGTGTAGCCCGTGCCGCCGTCGCGCAAACGTGGTGATCACGTCACCCACCCGCCGGTTGACCGCCCGCCAACCTGACGGGAAGGTGAGGGCCGGCGGTGAACACGAGGAGGCCACGGTGACCCGGGCTCTGGATCGCTCGCCCAGTACCTTCGCGGCCGAGAGCAGGACCCTGGACCACGGGGTCGTCGCGCTCCGGCTGGTCGGCGAGCTCGACGCGGACTCCGCGGCGCGGCTGCACGACGCCCTGCACGCAGCGGCGGTCGGGGCCCGCGCGGTGGTGGTGGACCTGTCCGAGGTCACCTACCTGGGCTCGGTCGGGGTGAGCGCCCTGCTCGGCGTCTACACCCGCTCCGGCGGCCGGGTGCACCTGGCCGGGCTGCACACGAACCCCGGCGTGAGCCGGGTCGCCGTGCTGCTCGGGCTGGACCGGCACTTCGTGGTCCACCGGGACGTCACGGCGTTCCTGGCGGCCGTGCGGGGCTGACTCCAGACCCGCCGTCCGGAGCAGCCCGGGCGCATCGCCGCCGGACCCGTGCTGCCACGTTGGTCGCACGGGGCGCACAGGACGGCGAGTAGTGCCCTACCGCAGGTGCCGGGCGAGGAACGCGGTGGTGTTTCCCCACGCCTCGGTGGCGGCCTTCTCGTCGTACATCGAGGGGGCGTCCCAGTTGGAGAAGGCGTGCCCGGCGTCGTAGTGCCGGACCTCCACCTGCGGCTTCCCGGCCACCGCCGCCTCGACCCGGGCGATCTGCTCCGCGGGGATGAACGGGTCGTCGTCGCCGTAGTGGAGGAGCGCCGGGCACTCGAGGGCGTCCGCGCGGTCGAGCATGTCCTGGATGCCGGAGCCGTAGTAGGGGACGGCGGCGTCGACGCCGGCGCCGTCGACCCGGGCGGTCGTGGCGCAGAGCCAGGTGAGGGTGCCGCCGAGGCAGAAGCCGATCGCACCGACCTTACCGGTGCACCCGGGCAGCGCGCGCAGGTGGGCGAAGGCCGCGGTGATGTCGCCGGCCGCGGCGGCGAAGTCCAGCCGCTGCACCATGCCCATGCACTCGGCCATGGCGGACTCGTCCTTGCGCTCGAACCGGCGCTCGAGCCGCCAGAACATGTCCGGCGCCAGGGCCACGTACCCCTCGCCGGCGAGCCGGTCGCAGATCCCGCGGATGTTGTCGTTGACCCCGAAGATCTCCTGGAAGACGAGCACGCCCGGGCCCCGGCCGCCCTCGGGCAGGGCGAGGTAGGCGTCGAACTCGTCGCCGTCGGGGGCGGGCACGCGCTCGTAGCGGGTCATGGGCTCCTCCTGGTCACCGGCGGCGGGCCCGATGATCCTGGCACGCCGGCGCCGGTGGACCCGACCCGGTGGATCCGGCACGGGAGGTCCGACACGACGCGTCCGACGGCGCGTCCGACACGGCCCGTTCGACACGGTGGCCCGGCGGTTCCGGGCCGGTGACACGCGAAGGGCGGGCGAATGAGGACTGCCCGTGCGCTCTGCGGGTACAAGGACTACGCCCTTAGGCTTCGGT
Source organism: Pseudonocardia lutea (assembly GCF_042658055.1). Taxonomy (NCBI): domain Bacteria; kingdom Bacillati; phylum Actinomycetota; class Actinomycetes; order Pseudonocardiales; family Pseudonocardiaceae; genus Pseudonocardia; species Pseudonocardia lutea. The sequence goes on along the minus strand of NZ_JBHSQK010000004.1, from coordinate 38,644 downwards.
GAAGGCCGGGCCCGATCCCGGTCCGGCACCGCCCCCGACCCCACGAGGTGACCCGCTTGACCGTCGAGGCCCCCGACCTCCCCGCCCCCGAGCCCGCTCCCGGGCCCGCTCCCGGCACCGCCGCCTCCGCCGCCTCCGCCGCCTCCGCCGCCTCCGCCGCCTCCGCCGCCTCCGCCGCGGACGACGGCCCGCGCGGCGCGAAGCCGATCGTCGGCGAGTACCGCAGCACCTGGCAGCAGGGGCTGGTCTGGGCCTTCGTGGTGGTCCCGGTGCTCGCGCTGCTGGCGACCGTCCCCGTGGCGTGGGGCTGGGGCCTGGGCTGGTGGGACATCGTGATCGCGGCGGTGTTCTACACCGTCGGCATCCTCGGCGTGACCGTCGGCTACCACCGGCACTTCACCCACCGCTCCTTCAAGGCGCGGCCGTGGCTGCGGGTGCTCCTGGCGATCAGCGGCTCGATGGCGATCCAGGGGTCCGTGCTGGCGTGGGTCGCCGACCACCGCCGCCACCACGCCTACTCCGACAAGGAGGGCGACCCGCACTCGCCGTGGCGCTACGGCACGTCCCCCTGGGCCGTCGCGCGCGGCTTCGTCTGGGCGCACATCGGCTGGATCTTCGAGCGGCGCAAGACGAACTGGGAGCGGTTCATCCCCGACCTGCTCGCCGACCGGGTGCTGCGCCGGGTGAGCGGGCTGTTCGGGCTGTGGGTGATCGTGAGCCTGGCGCTCCCGGCCCTGCTCGGCGGGCTGCTCACCTGGTCCTGGACGGGCGCGCTGACCGGGTTCTTCTGGGGCGGCCTGGTGCGCATGGGGGTGTGCATGCACGTGACCTGGTCGATCAACTCGATCTGTCACATGATCGGCGCGCGGCCCTTCCGCTCGCGCGACCGCTCCCGCAACTTCTGGCCGCTGGCGATCCTGTCCATGGGGGAGAGCTGGCACAACCTGCACCACGCCGACCCCACCTGCGCGCGGCACGGCGTCCTCAAGGGGCAGATCGACATCTCCGCCCGGGTGATCTGGCTGTTCGAGCGGCTCGGCTGGGCGCACGACGTCCGCTGGCCGACCACCCGCCGCCTGACCCAGCTGCAGCGGGTCTGACGCTCACCTGCGGGGACAGCGGCGCCGCCGGCCGCTGCGCCCGGTCCGCGGCAGCCGCATCACCTGGCGCCAGAGCACGAGGGCGCGGACGAGGGGATCGGTGTCGTCGAGGCCGCGGCGATCGGTCCTGATCTCCTCGATCAGCCGGTCGTCGGCCGCGACCGGGTCCGTTCGGTCCTCGGGGGCCGGACGCCGCGCGGGCACCGGGACGGCGGCCGCCCCGTGGTCGTTGCTGATCGCGTCCATGCCCGGTCCATCGCCGCGGTCGTGGCGAACGTGTCCCTCCGACCGGGTGATCATCGGCACGTTCGCGCCGCTCACACAGACCGGCGGAGCTCCGGCCCGGCGCGTTTGTACACCCGGTCGGCAAGGGCCGCCTTCCGCTCCCGCAACCCGGCCACGACCTCCCGCGCGAAGCCGCCCGGGGCCGGCCGGTCCGGCGTGGTGTCGAGGTCGGTGACCAGCTCCCAGCCGCTGCCGAGCGTGGTCAGGGAGCGGTGCTTGGTGGGGTAGTAGTCCCCGTTCAGGCTGACGGCGAGCCCGCCGGCGCCGACCGCGGCCGCGACGAGGTGCGGGTGGAACCGGGTGGAGATCCACGTCTGGTCCGCCGCGACGGGCAGCCCGCCGCGCCACACCCGGTCGAACGGCAGGAACCGGGCGCCGGGCAGGTCGTGCTCGAGCAGCGCGTACACCACGCGGTCCTGCCCCGGGATCCCCTCGACGACCGCGATCTGCTCCGGGTCGACCTCCCACCGCCGCAGCGCCCCGAGCACGAAGGTGGCCAGGGCGTCGGCCGGCCGCTCGCTGAGGTCGGACTGCAGGCAGAGCACCACCTCCGGCGCCTCGGTGACGGCGGGGACCGCGGCGGCGGGGAGGAAGGCGTCGTCGAGCCCGAGGGTGCCCGGCCGGTCCAGCAGGCGGGCCGAGGCCTCGTCGCGCACCTCGACCAGGGCGAACCGCTCCAGCAGCGAGCGGAGCTGCGGCCCGGCCCCGTCGGCCTCCGGGGTGAGCCCCTGCCCGGTCGCGACGGCCCGCCCGCCCGAGTGCTCGGTCGCCGCGACCGCGGCGGCGAGCACCCCGGCGTGCCGCGGCCAGAGCCCGTTGACGTACCCGCCGCCGATCACGTGCACGACGTCGGCCCGGCGCAGCAGCTCGACGCCGGCCACCCAGCGGGGCGCCAGGCCCGGATCGGCGATCGCGCCGCACACCCACGCCGCCGTCTCCCGCGGCCCGCCCTCCGGCGCCGCCCGGCACAGCCGCCACACCGTGTCGGTGCAGCGGACCCGCGGGTGCAGCCCGTCGAGCAGCGTCGCGGCGGTGCCGGGGGAGGGGCAGTCCAGCCAGACGTCCGCCTCGGGCGCGGTGCGCGCCAGGTGCCGCAGCCAGCCCGCGGCGATCAGCTCGTCGCCGTAGTTCGGGAACCCCGCGGCCCCGACGAGGTGGTACAGGGGGCGCCGGTCGTCCGCCACGGGCCGAGTATCCCGCCCGGCCCGTCGGGCGAGGGTCAGTAGTAGGTGACCCCCGGCTGCCCGCCCCCGGCCGCGACCGCGTCGCCGTTGATCGCGACGCTGCGCGGCGAGGCGAGGAACGCGACGACGTCCGCGACCTCCTCGGCGGTGATCATCCGGCCGACCGTGGTCGTCCGGCCGAGGGCGCGCTCGGCCTCCTCCTCGGAGGTGCCGTCGGCCTCGGCCTTCGCGGCGATCATCCCGGGGGTCCGCTCGGTGACCGTGAGCCCGGGGTGCACGACCGTGACGTTCACGCCCTGCGGACCCAGCTCGTCGGCCAGGGCGGCGGTCATCGCGGCGACGGCGACGTTGCGCACCGAGCCGACCAGCGACGACGAGCCGCGGGCGTTGAGCCCGCTGACGTTGACGATCCGGCCCCAGCCCTGCGCGGTCATCAGCGGGGCGACGGCGCGGGCGCACCGCAGGTAGCCCAGCACCTTGGTCTCGAACTGCTCCCGCATGAGGTCGTCGCCCGTGCTCGACGCCCCGGCCCCTGCGCCCGCCGACGCGGGCTTGGCGGCCGCGTTGACCAGGATGTCGACGCCGCCGAGCGCGGTCACGGCCGCGTCGACCATGGCGCGCACGGACCCGTCGTCCGTGGTGTCGGCGACCAGGGGCACGATCCGCGTGCCGTGCGCGGCGAGCCGGGCCGCCGCCTCGTCGAGTGCCTCCTTGCCGCGCGAGACGATCGCGACGTCGCAGCCCTCGGCGGCCAGCGCCGCCGCCACCGCGAGCCCGATGCCGCGGCTCCCGCCGGTCACGACGGCCCGTTTCCCGGTCAACTGGAGATCCATGTCCCCACCTCACACGAGGACGCGCGCGGCGGCCAGACCGGGCCGGATCTCGCGGCCGAGCGGTCGGGTCAGTCCGGGAGCAGGCCCCGGACGTACTCGGCCTGCCCGAGGTGCCTGGCATCGTCGTCGACGACCGAGACGAGCCGGACGCCGCGGGTGACCGGCGGGTCCCACCGGTCGTCGATCACCTCGTCGAGCTGTTCGGGCGTGACCTTCGCGATCAGCTCGACGGTCCGCCCGGCGACGGCGGCGTGGTAGTCGGCGAGCAGCTCCGCGGGTGCGCGCACCGCCGCGACCTGCTCGGGGCCGTGCCCGTACCCGGTGTCCGTCGGCGGCAGGTCGAGGCCGAAGCGCTGCTGCCAGCCGTCCGCCAGCCACACCTGCTCGGTGCCGAACGCGTCGGCGAGGTGGTCGTCCTGCACCCGGGTCAGGTGCCACACGAGCCACGCGATCGAGTTGCCCTGGCCGTCCGGCCGCAGCGCGAGCTGCTCCTCGGTCAGGCCCGCGACCACCGCGGGCACGCCTTCGGAGATGCGGCCGAAGGCGTCGGTGAGCAGCTCGGCTGGGGTCACGGCGTCCTCCTGGGGGTAGGCCCGGGTTCCGGTCGCCGACGACGCTAGGCGATTCCCGCCCCGGCGCGCACTCCGGCGATACGCTCCTCCCGTGGCCCGGTACATCGACGTGCACCCGGACAACCCGCAGCGGCGGGCGATCGGCCAGGCGGTGGAGATCGTCCGCGGCGGCGGCCTGATCGTCTACCCGACCGACTCGGTCTTCGCCCTCGGCTGCCAGCTCGGCAACAAGGAGGGCCTCGAACGGATCCGCCAGATCCGCCGGCTCGACGACCGCCACCACTTCACCCTCGTCTGCCGCGACTTCGCGCAGCTCGGCCAGTTCGTGCAGGTCGGCAACGCGGTGTTCCGGGCGGTCAAGGCCGCGACGCCGGGGCCGTACACCTTCATCCTGCCGGCGACCAAGGAGGTGCCGCGCCGGCTGATGCACCCGAAGAAGAAGACGGTCGGCGTCCGCATCCCGGACCACCTGGTCGCCCAGGCGCTGCTCGCCGAGCTCGGGGAACCGCTGCTCTCCTCGACGCTGCTGCTGCCGGACTCGCCGGAGCCGGACGTCCCGCCGACGCAGGGCTGGGAGATCAAGGAGCGGCTCGACCACGCCGTCGACGCCGTCCTGGACTCGGGGGAGTGCGGCACCGAGCCGACGACCGTCGTGGATCTCTCCGGACCGGAGCCCGAGATCGTCCGCAAGGGCGCCGGTGATCCGTCCCGGTTCGAGTGACGGAGGCGAATCCGTGACCTCCGGATCCTGGACGGCCGGGCCGGTGCTGACCTAGCCTCTGTGACCGGGCGCACCGCCGCAGCGTCGCGGACGGGGCGCCTGTCCCGTTCTCGGGCCCCCTGCCCCGGGTCGCATCCGTGCGACGGGCGGCCGCCCCCGGGAGGAATCACCTTCCCCCGTCCGGCGTGTCGGCTTGCCGGTCGCCGCCGGTCCACCTCGGGTCGACCGGTCATCGCACGCCCGCCCGACGGGCGGCCCGGGGCCGGACCGCCGGGTAGTGTCCCGTGGACCTACAGATGTCGGGTCGCAGCTCCCCCGGCGGACGCGGGGCCCGAGGGTGCCCGCCTGCTTCGGTGGGCGGTCGCGCGTGGGGCGGCCGGGTCCGTGCGGCGTCCCGGCCGGATCGGGGTACGGACCAGCGGAGGACAGCGTGGAGCGAGACGTCTCGTCCGCCTCCTGGCTCGGTGAGCCGGGCGGGGGTGCGGCCGACCCGTCCGGGGCCGTCGAGGAGCGGCCGGACCTGCTGCTCGCGGGGCTCGCGCGGCGGATCTGCGGCCAGGCCGAGCGGCAGCTCGTCGTCGCCGAGCGGCTCGGCCCGGAGTCGCCGGAGGGCGCCGAGCTCGCGGCCGGGGCGCGCCGGCTGCTGCGGGACGGCGAGAGCGTCCTCAGCCTGGTCGGCGGCCGGCCGGAGCGGCGCGGCCCCGTCCCCACCGGCATCGGCCGGATTCTCGCGGACACCGCGGCGGGCGCGGAGGACCCGCAGCGCGTGTCCGTGCCGCCCGCCCCGTCGGCCTCGCTCGCCGCCGGCAGCGCGGTGGGCGCCGGGCAGGTGCTCGCCGAGCTGCTCGCGCACGCCGAGCGCACCGTCCCCCGCAGCAGCCGCATCGAGCTCGTCGGCCGCTGGGCGGGCGACGGCGGCGTCACGATCGAGCTGCAGGCCGAGGGTGTGGAGCTGCCGTGGCAGGAGGCCGCGGCGCTGGAGAACGAGATCGCCGGCGGCCCCGGCGGGCCCATCCCGCCGGAGCGGCTCGGCCTGCACCTGGCCGCCCGCCTGGCCCGCCGCTGCGGGGCCCGCCTGGAGCTGCAGGCCCCGCTCGGGGGCCCGGCCACGCCGGGCTTCGGCACGGTCGCGCTGGTCCGCTTCCCGCGCACGCTCGTCGAGCCGGCCGCGGGGGTCCAGGTGCCGCGCGAGGCCGCCCCGGCCCCGCCGCCCACCCCGGCCCCCCGCGCGCCGCGGGACTCGTCCTCGGAGATCACCTGGGAGCCGGTGCGTGCCGGGACCGCGCCCGCGCCCGCCTCGGTCGACGAGCTGTTCGGCTCGTTCGACGCCGGGCTCGCCCGCGCCGACGAGGACCTGGCCGGCACCCCGATCTTCGCCGCCGTCGCGTCGGCCTGGTTCCGCACCAACGACGACCCGGCGCCGGCCCCGAACGGCTGGTCCAACGGACACGCCCTCAACGGGCACACCAACGGGCACACCAACGGGCACACCAACGGGCACGGGACGAACGGGCACACGAACGGCTCCCACGGCGGCGGGCACGGGCTGGCGGACAGCTGGCTGGGCTCGGGCACCTCGCTCGATCCCGCCCCGAGCGCGGCGGAGTGGGGGGCCGGGGACTGGGCGGGCTCGGGCGACGACGAGTGGCGCGCGGCCGCCGAGCGCGCGGCCCGGGCGGACACCGAGCTGCCGACGACCGACAGCGGGCTGCCGCGCCGCCGGCCCGGCCGGCAGATGGTCACGCCCCCGCTGCGCAGCCGTCGGGGCGCGGCGGGCGGGGCCGGTGGGGAGGTCTCCGCCGAGCGGCAGCCCGAGCGCGTGCGCAACCGGCTCTCGACCTACCAACGCGGCCTCGAGGCGGGCCGGCACCGCGCCGCCGACCCGGAGGACGAGCCGTCGTACCAGTCGGGCGGGCCGGACACCGCGGCCGGCACGGCGGACCCGGTACAGGGTCCGCTGCCCGGCCCGACCTTGGAGCGGCGCTTCGAGGAGTCGCGCGACCCGTGGACCGGCGAGGGTCTGTGGGACGACGAGCGGTGAGGCCGCCGCTCCCGGCGGCCGGGCCGGGCTGTCCGTTCTGAGGACGTCTCAGGGCGGGTCGGCCTAGCGTGGGCCCCGCGCCGGGGCGGGCCCGGCCGGGGGGAGGACGCGATGACGGACGCGGAGACCCAGGTCGTCGAGCTGGACGAGAAGTTCTTCGACGACCCGGACGCGCTGTACCGGACCCTGCGCCGCGAGGCGCCGGTGGTGCGGGTGAACACCCCGATGGGCCTGCAGGCCTGGGTGGTCACCCGGTACGAGGACGCGCGGCCCGCGCTGAACGACCCGCGGCTGTCCAAGGACGGCGCGAGGTTCGGCGAGATCCTCGAGCGCCGCTCGGTGGCGCCGGAGCGGCGCATGCAGTTCGCCGACTCCCTCGCCGGGCACATGCTCAACACCGACCCGCCGGACCACACCCGGCTGCGCAAGCTGGTGAACCGGGCGTTCACCGTGCGGGCGATCGCGCGGATGCGCCCGCGGATCGAGCAGATCGCCCACGGGCTGGCGGACCGGATGGCGGCGAAGGCCGCGCGGGAGGGCACCGTCGACCTGCTCGACGAGTTCGCCTACCCGTTGCCGATGACCGTGATCTGCGAGCTGCTCGGCGTGCCGGAGGGGGAGCGGGACGACTTCCGCGGCTGGACCACCACCCTGCTGTCCGCCGCACCGCCGGAGGAGCGCGGCGGCGCCGCCGCCGCGATGGCGGAGTTCCTGGCCCGGCTCGTCGCGGACAAGGGCGCGAACCCGGGCGAGGACATGCTGTCCGCGATCGTCAGGGCCTCCGAGGACGGGGACACGCTCTCGGCGCGGGAGGCGACGTCCATGGCGTTCCTGCTGCTCGTCGCCGGGCACGAGACCACCGTCAACCTGATCGGGAACGGCACGCTGGCGCTGCTGCGCCATCCCGACCAGCTGGCGCTCCTGCGCGCCGACCCGGACCTGGTGCCGAACGCGGTCGAGGAGTTCCTGCGCTTCGACGGCCCGATCAACCTGGCGACCTTCCGCTACACCACCGAACCGGTCGAGATCGGCGGTGCGACGGTCCCCGAGGGCGAGGTCGTGTTGATCTCGCTGGTCTCGGCCAACCGCGACAGCGAGCGGTACGGGGACCCGGCGAGGCTGGACGTGACGCGGGACGCGAGCGGGCACGTCGCCTTCGGCTACGGGGTGCACCACTGCCTGGGCGCCCCGCTGGCCCGGCTGGAGGGCGAGATCGCCTTCCGCACCCTGCTCGGGCGTTTCCCGGGCCTCACCCTCGCCGGCGACCCGGAGACGATCGGCTGGCGGCAGTCCACGCTCATCCACGGCCTGACCCGCCTGCCCGTCCGCCTGTGACCGGCGACCGGCCCGAGCAGGGCGGTCGCCACTGCCGACCGCGAACGACCTGCCGGAACGACCGCGTCAGAGCCAGGCCGGCCGGGAGCTCCCGCGCGGTATCAGCACCGTGCGGTAGCGCCCGGGCGTGCCGGACATCCGGACCTGGTCGGTCACGCCCTGGTAGAGCCCCAGCGGGGTGTCGGCGGTGAAGGTCTCGGGATCGAGGTAGGCGTGCTCCTCCCCGGTCCCGGCGACCGACCGGGCGTAGTCCAGGTCGAACACCCCGAGCTCGAGGATCCACAGCGCCACGCGGCTCAGCGACACGTGGACCCTCCAGCTGCCGCCCTCCACCGCGCGGCGGCGCAGCGCGGCGACGACCCCGGCCGCCGTCAGCCACGAGACGATGTAGTCGTTGACCACGAGGATCGGCGAGAGCCGCGGCGCCACCTCGGGCGAGACGCCGCCCGCCTCCAGGTCGAACATGCCGGTGAGTGCGCCGGCCGTCTGGTCGAAGCCGACGCGGTCGCGCCACGGGCCGCGCTCGCCGTGGAGGGTGTTCGTGGCGTACACGATCCCGGGCCGCGCCGCCGCGGCGTCCTCGGCCGACAGCCCGATCGACGGCAGGTAACCCGGCCGGCGGTTGGCGTAGAAGACGTCGGCGCCGGCCAGCAGCTCCCGCACGATCCGCGGTCCGTCGCCCCGGGCGGGGTGCACGGTCGCCGACCGCACACCGACGTTCGCGGTCACGTAGGTCGTGTCGTGCTCGAACTCCGTCGGCCGCCACAGGTTCAGCACGTCCGCCCCGTGCAGCGCCAGGGCCCGGCCCGTCCCGGCGCCCGCGATCACGTGCCCCATGCCCAGCGCCCGGACACCGTCGAGCGGCTGCTCCGCACCGCCCGGCAGCGGCTCGGGGTCGGCGTCGCCGATCCGGGTGATCTCGATCAGCGGGGTGTCCTCGAGGACGGCGTGCTGCTCGGTGGCGAGGAACTCGGCCGGCGTGCGGACCAGCGGCATGACGACGCCGGCCTCGGCGCCCGCCCGCTCCAGCCCGGCGCCGTCCCAGCGGGCCACCGCCCGCTCCACCGCCTCCGGGGTGTCGGCGCAGTCCAGCAGCCGCTGGGCCGCGACCTTCAGCGCCGGGTAGCCGTTGAGCGGCATGACCCAGCGCCCGTCGCCGGTGCGGTAGAAGCGGAACCCGAAGGCCGGCGAGGGGTTGGCCGGCGAGGCGACCGGATAGCCGCCCAGCAGCTCCCAGCGCCGGTCGTAGAAGGGGCAGAGCCGGTGCGGGGCACTGCGCAGGTCCGCCGTGACGTCCTGGCCCGCGCCGCCGCGGTCGCGGTGCAGCGCCGCGACCGCGACCGACTTGGCGGCCAGCGCGAGTGCCGCCGCCCCGCCGAGCCGCAGTGCGCTGGGCACGACGGGATCGGCGCCGAGGAAGCTCACCCGGCCGCCGGTGTCCGCCGCGGACAGCCCGATCCCGCCGAGCAGCGCGTCGAGCTCGCCGTGGACGTCGAACGCGTCGTCCGTCGCGGGGTTCGCGACGGTCGCGCGGATGCGCTCCCCGAGGCCGAGGACGGCCGTCACAGCAGCTCCTCCGGGATGGTCACGTGCTTCGACCGCAGGTACTCGCCCACGGACTTGCCGATCTGGTCCACCCGCAGGTTCGACGAGCCGCCCGTACCCAGCAGCCCCTTCAGCACCACGTGCACCGCACGCAGGTGCGGGAGCTCGTGCCGCACGATCTCGCAGTCCTTGGCCTCGGGCAGCAGCTCCCGGATCGCCGAGGTGCCGAGCGTGGACCGCAGCCACTCCCAGTGTGCGGGATCGGGAACCCAGACGCCGACGTTGGAGTTGCCGCCCTTGTCGCCGGCGCGGGCGTAGGTGAGCGTGCCGAGCGGCATCCGCCGGCCGGAGGTCGAGGCGGCGGGCGGCTCCGGCGAGCGGCCCTGCGCCAGCTCCTCGGGGGTCGCCCAGCGCGAGGAGACCGGCGCTTCGAGGCGCGTCCCGTCGGCCAGCACGGCGGTGTTCGGCACGAGCTCGGCGGGCAGCAGCGCGGGCCAGTAGTCGATCCGCGGCCACGGTTGGCGGACCGGCAGGGCGCCGCCGTCGTGGTGGAAGCCGGGGAAGCCCTGCAGGTAGAGGCTGCCGACCGCGGCGGGGAAGAGCGTGAGCGGCTCCGGCGCGCGGGCGGTCGCCATGACCCGGATCGGGACCGTGGCCTCCCACTGCGAGTGCGGGTCCTCCGCGGCGGTGCCGAGCGGGGTGACGTCGAGCTGGTCGACGTGCCCCTCCAGCTGCAGGCGGAGCTGGTCGCGCAGCATCGCCACCTTCTCGGCGACGTTCGGCGAGGTGCAGAACAGCATCTGCGAGATCTGCCAGCCGATCTGCGCGAACACCGCCACCTTGGCCGTGGGCGGGGGCGGCGAGCCGACGACCGGCCCGATCGCCACCCGGTCCTTCCCGACCTGCTCCAGGCGGATGGTGTCGAAGTGCACCGTGGCGTCGGGGTTGAGGTACCGCGGGCCCTGGATCTCGTAGAGCAGCTGTGCGGTGACCGTGTCGACGGTGACCATGCCGCCGTCGCCGCTGTGCTTGGTGATCACGCACGAGCCGTCCGCCGCGATCTCGGCGATCGGGAAGCCGCACTTCACCACGCCGGGTACCTGGGTGAAGCCGGAGAAGTTGCCGCCGGTCGCGTGCGCCCCGCACTCGATCACGTGCCCGGCCGTGATCGCCCCGGCGAGCGGACCCCAGTCGTCGGGCGTCCAGCCGTGCCACCACGCCGCCGGCCCGGCGGTCAGCGACGCGTCGGTCACCCGCCCCGTGACGACGATGTCCGCGCCGGCCTTCAGGGCCTCGGCGATCCCGAAGCCGCCGAGGTAGGAGTTGGCCGCGATGGGCTCGACGCCCCAGTCCTTGAGCGGCGCCCCCGAGTCCAGGTGCTCCATCGCGTGCCCGTCGGCGTGGAACCCGTCGAGCCGGTCCAGCACGTTGTCGCCCTCGACGTGCGCGACGGTGAGGTCGACCCCGGCCGCGGCGACGTCCTCCCGCAGCGCCGCCGCGAGCCCGGCCGGGTCGAAGCCGCCCGCGTTGGTGACGATCTTGATCCCGCGCTCGGCGACGGTGCGCAGGTGCGGCTGCAGCTGCTTGCGGAAATAGGCGACGTAGCCACGGCGGTCCGCCGCGAGCGACGCCAGGGTCACCTCGGCGAGGTAGTCGCCCATGAGGACGTCGACGGGATCGCCCGCCAGCGCCTCGTCGATGGCCGTGAACCGGTCACCGAGGTAGCCCGAGAAGTTCCCGATCCTCACCGATCGTTCGTTCATGAGCACCGACGATAGTCCCCGGGAGGCGATTCGAGGAGGGGTCGGTGATGCACGTGCATCCCCGACCCCTCCCGGGTTCTAGTGCCCGCCGGTGGCCGTGCTGGTGCTGTGGGCCACGTTGCCGACGGCCGGGACACGCGTGCTCGCGGTGCCGCCGGTCGTGCCGGCGGTCGTGCCGCCGGTCGTGCCGCCGGTCGTGCTGCCTGTCTTCGGCGTCCCGAGGCCGAGCGACCCGGCGGGGACGGAGGCCGGCGCCGCGGCGGGGCTCGCGCCCGGGCCGTTGGCGGCGGCGGTGCCGTTGACGCCCATGGCCTGCCACGTCCCGCCGACGCCCTCGCCCTTCGCGTCGCCCGGCTTGGTGTCGCCGGAGAAGCGGTAGAGCGGCCAGCCGTTGAGCGTCAGCTGCTGGGTGCCGTCGGGCCGGCCGACGGTGCCGACCAGGCCGGACGGGATGCCCTGCAGGGCGGGCTGGCCGTCGCCCTGCACCGGCGGCCACTTCTTGGCGCAGTCGCCGGTGCAGGTGGCGGCGGAGGGGTCGTTCCGGTCGTTGGCGAACTTGTAGACGGTGAAGCCGTCCGTGGTCACGACGGTGCCGACGGCGGTCACGCCGGTGCCGAGGCCGCCGGTCGGGGCGACGGTGGTGCCACCGGTGCTCCCGGTCGTGCCGCTGCCCGTGCCGCCCGCGGGCAGTGCGTCGCCGGCGTCGACGAAGCCGGAGGAGCCGCAGGCGGACAGCGCGGTCGCGGCGGCGAGGGCCGCGGCGGCCGTGAGGACGGGTCGGAGGCGGGCATGCCGGAGGAGACGGGGGAGCGTCATCTCGGTGTTCCTTCGGTTCTTTCGCGGGGAGCGAGTCGTGCGGATCCCGCCCGTGCGGCGGGGGGCGGTGCGCCCGGGCGGGAACCGCTGCGCCAGACCCTACGAAGCCGCGGGGGGCGGACGTTGCCACACTGAGAGACGATCACGGCACGCGACGGGGCCGGAGCGCCGAGCGGCCCGCGTCTGCTGCCGTTGCGCACCGCCGCTGCTCCGAACGCCGCACCGCGTCCTCAGGATCGAGGACGGAGCGGGCGTGCGAGCCGCTCATCCGCCCGTCCGACCGCTCTCCGGCCAGGCCCGCAGCGGCAACCGGCTGTCGAACCGCCGCTCCTCGCCGCTCACCGGATCGGTGAACTCCAGGGTGCGGGCGAGCAGCTGCAGCGGCGAGGAGAAGTCGTCGAGCGGGGTCTCGTGCAGGTCCGGGTAGAAGTCGTCGCCGACGATCGGGATGCCGAGCCCGGCGAGGTGCAGCCGGAGCTGGTGGGTGCGCCCGGTGAGCGGGTACAGCCGGTAGCGGGCGAGGTCGCCGCGCCGTTCGACGAGCTCGACGCGCGTCTCGGCGTTCGGCTCGCCGGGCACCTCGTAGGCGCGGATCACGCCGCGCTCCTTGACGATCCGGCTGCGCACCGTGCGCGGCAGCTCGAGGTCCGGCCGGTACGGCGCGACGGCCTCGTAGGTCTTGCGGACCCGCCGGTCCCGGAACATCGTCTGGTACCGGCCGCGCAGCTCGGGCCGCACCACGAACAGCACCAGGCCGGCGGTGACCCGGTCGAGCCGGTGGGCGGGGGACAGCTGCGGCAGGTCCAGCCGGTGCCGCAGCCGCACGAGCGCGGTCTCCACCACGTGCCGCCCGCGCGGGATCGTCGCCAGGAAGTGCGGTTTGTCGACGACCAGGATGTCCTCGTCGCGGTGCACGATCCCGATCGCGAACGGGACCGGGACCTCCTCGGGCAGGTCCCGGTGGAACCAGACGAACGAGGCGGGCACGAAGGGGGCGTCGACGGTCAGCGGGCCCTCGCTGCCGACGATCCGCTCCTCGCGCAGCATCTCCTCGATCCGGCCCGGGTCCACCCGCGGCAGCCGCTCGACCAGGTGCTCGCGCATGGTCCGCCACGGGCCCTCGTCCGGGGTGCGCAGCCGGACCGGGTCGAGCCCGTGCCGCTGGGGGAGCGGGGCCGGTCGGCGTCGTCTCACCGGCCGAGGATACGGAGGCCGGGGACGGGGTCGGGAACGCCGGCCGGGGAGGGGCCGGCGAGGCGCGGGCCGGCTCCGGTCCTGCGCGGACGGCCGCGGAGAACGAGTTAACCTCACGGGAGGTGCGTGCGCGCCGCGACCGGCGCGCTCGTGTCCGGGAAGGGGCCGGGAAGGTCCGGGACGGGGAGGCCGACATCCGCAGCAAGGAGCCCGACGCGGGCCGCCTGACGGCCGGGATCGGTGGCGGTTCCGTCGACCCGGCCACGCCGGTGGTGCCGGGGCCCGCCGCCCCGGCCGAACCGGGCCTCGCCGACCGGCTGCTCGACGGCGCGGAGGTCGGCGTCCTCGCGCTCGACGAGCGCGGCCTCGTCCGGCGGGTCAACCCCGCCGCCCGTCGCCTGCTGGGGGTGCGCGAGGCCGAGCTGCTCCCCGGACCCGTGGCCGCCACGCTCGCCGCCGGTGCGTCGGACGGCCCGGTCGAGCTGGACCTGGACGGCCGGGCCCTGCGTGCCCGCCGCCAGCCGCTGCCGGACGGGTGGGTCGCCTGGCACGTCGAGGACGTCACCGAGCACCGCAGGCGGCTGGACAACCTGCTCGCCGAGCGCGCCCGCTCGCGCTTCCTCGCCGCCGCGAGCCGCCGGCTCGGGCTGTCGCTGCACCCGGGCCGCACCGCGCGGGCGGTCGTCGAGCTGGCGTCGTCGGAGCTGGCGGACCTCGCGGTCGTCGTGCTGCCGGTCCGCGGCGGCGTGTCCGAGTGGTACGCCTGCGACGCCGACCGGACCGTCCGCAGCGGCCGTACGGACGTCGCCGACATGCCCGCCGAGCTGCGGGACGCCCTGGCCGGCATCGCGACCGGACCGCGCCCGCTGCTCGCCGACGACCTCGCCGGGCAGCCGTGGGCCACCGGCGCACCCGGCGCCGCCGGGCTGATCTCCCTGCCGGGCAACGGCGTCCCCGCCGGTGCGCTGGTGCTGCTGCGGCAGGAGACCGACTGCGCCGCCGCACCCGGGGTGGACGCGGCGCTCACCGAGGAGTTCGCCCAGCGCTCCGGGCTCGCGCTCGCCGCCGCGTCCCTGTACGCCGGTCAGGCGGGGACCGCCGCGGTGCTCAAGCGGAGCCTGCAGCAGCCGGAGCTGCCGCGGGTGCCCGGGATGGCCTTCGGCGCGGCGTACCGGCCCGCCGAGGAGGGCCTGCTCATCGGCGGCGACTTCTACGACGTGCACGTCGGGCCGGAGGGCTCGGCGTTGTTCGTGCTGGGCGACGTGTGCGGCAAGGGCGTGCACGCCGCCGTCAGCACCGGGCAGCTGCGCCAGACAGTGCAGGCGCTGCGCCGGCTCGACCACGACCCGGTCAACCTGCTGCGGCTGCTCAACGAGACGATGCTCGAGTCCGCCGACCCCGAGGCCGATCCCGGCTTCGCCACCGTCGTGCTCGGCACGGCGACGCCGCAGCCGGGCGGGGGCCTGGAGCTGGAGCTGGCCGGCGGCGGGCACCTGCCCCCGCTGGTCGTGCGCCGCGGGGGCGTCGAGGAGGTCGAGATCGGCGGCATGCTGGTCGGCGCCGTGCCGTCCGCCCGGTTCGCGTCGCGCACGGTCCGGCTCGCGCCAGGTGAGGCCTGCGTGCTCTACACGGACGGCGTCAGCGAGGCCCGCGGGGGCGTCGGCGGCCGGGAGACCCTCGGCGAGGCCCGGTTGGCCGGTCTGCTGGCGGGGGCCCACGTGATGCCGGCGTCCGCGATCGCCGAGCGGGTGGAGCAGCACACCACGCGCTGGCTCGCCTCCGGCGCGCACGACGACATCGCCGTCCTCGTCGTCCAGGCGCCCTCGGCCCTGTCCGACCCGGGCGGCCCCACCGCTCCGACCACGGCGGATCCCGCCGCGGAGGCGCGCCCGTGAGCCCCGAGCACACCCCGGACCCGCGCGTCGCCGCCCGGCGGCCCGAGTTCATGGCCGCGCTCGGCCGGGCCGACGAGGAGACCGCCGTCGCGCTCGCCCTCGCGCTGGTCGACGCCGGTGTACCGGCCCGCGCGGTCCTCCTCGAGCTGGTCGCGGGCACGCAGGAGGAGGTCGGGCTGCGCTGGCAGCGCGGGGAGTGGAGCGTGGCGCGGGAGCACGCCGCCACCGCCGTCAACGAACGGGTGGTCGCGGCGGTCGGCCGCCGGACCCGGCCCGGCACCCGCGGCCACGTGGTGCTCGCGTGCCTCGACGGCGAGTGGCACGCCCTGCCCGGGCGGATCGTGGCCGAGGTGCTGCGGCTCGCGGGCTGGCACGTGACCTTCCTCGGCGCCAGCGTGCCGGCCGGCGAGCTGGTGTCCTACCTGCACCAGGAGGGCCCGGACGTGGTCGCGGTGAGCTGCGCGCTGCCCGTCCACCTGCCCGCGGCGCACCGCACCGTCGTCGCCGCGCAGCGCACCGGCACGCCCGTGCTCGCCGGCGGGCCGGGCTTCGGCGCCGACGGCCGCTGGGCGCGGCGGCTCGGCGTCGACGCCTGGGCGCCCGACGCCGTCGAGGCCGTCCGGCTGCTCGACGAGCTGCCGTGGCCGGACCCCGAGCCGGACCAGGTCGGCGACGGGGCGGGGCCCGAGTACGCGGGCCTGCGTGCGCGGCGCGGCGACCTGGTCGCCGCCGCGACCCGGGTGCTCGACGGCCGCCCCGCACCGGGCGCACCGGAGGGCGTCCTCGACGCGGGGCTGGAGGACGACCTGTGCCAGGCCGTCGACTTCCTCGCCGCGGCGGTCTACCTCTCGGATCCCGAGGTCTTCGGCGGCTATCTCGGCTGGCTGGCCGACCTGCTCGACGCCCGGGGCACCGGGACGGACGCGGCACGCGCCGTCCTCGCCGAGTTCCACGCCGGCCTGCACGACTTCCCGTTCGCCCAGGAGTGCCTGCGGCGCGGGGCCACACAGCTGGAGGAGCGTCCGGCCGCACCCGGCGACGGGNGACGGGGCCCCCGCCGTCAGGGAGGCCACGGCATGAACACCAGTTCGGGGGTGCACCGCGACCCCACCCGGCCCCAGCCGCTGCGCGTGCACGCGCGCGCCGAACCGACGCAGCTGACCCTCGTGCTGGTCGGGGACCTGACCTTCGGCACGGCGCCGAGCGTGGAGGAGCATGTCCGCGCCGTCGCCGAGGAGGCCGGCGCGGACCTGCCGGCGGACCTGGTGGTCGACGTCGCGGGCCTCGACTTCTGCGACTCCGCCGGCCTGGCCGCACTGATCGGCCTGCAGCGTCGCGCCGCCCGCCGGGCCGGCACCGTCACCCTCACCGGGGTGAGCGGCTCCCTGCGCCGGGTCCTGCGCGTGACGGGCGCCGAGATCCTCTTCACCCTCCAGGACCCCGCCGGCGAGGTCGGGTCCGAGGGGCAGGCGGGGTAGGCGCTCCTCACGGGCGCAGGCGAGCGAGACCGACGCGCCGGCCGATCCGTTCGCGGTCTGTGAACGCGCCGTCCGGGCCCGCTCGGCCGACACACCGCTCCTCGCGGCCTCGGCGCCGTCGGGTGAACGTCATCGTCGAGCCGGTGCGCCGACGGTCGTCGCGGCAGCCGCCGTCGCACCGGCACGACGACCTACGGGCAGATCGTGAGGGCGGCGATCCCGTCGTCCGTCGAGGTGAAGTGGTGGTGCAGCACCACCGGGCTGCCGGGGAAGTCGCCGGCGACCTCCACCGCCACCACGGTGGCCGGCCCGACGCCCCGGACCGACCGCACGGTGCGGGTGAGCGTGTAGGCGGAGGCCACGCCCTCCGCCCAGGCGCGGATCGCCGCGGTCCCGACGTGGTCCCGACCTTCGTCGTGCACGACGGCGTCGGGGGCGAAGCAGCCGACGACGGAGTCGACGTCCGTGTTCGTCTTGGCGCGGAGGTAGGCGGTGACGGCCGCGGGGGCGTCGACCAGGGTCTCGGTCATGGTCATCTCCCTGAGGGGTCGAGGTGGGTGAAGTCCTCCGGCCCGACCACGCGCAGCAGGCCGAGCCTGCCGGCGGTGCCGGTGCCGGGAGCGGGGGTGAACAGCAGCAGGCGCTGGTCCTCGGCGGTGGTGCGCAGGACCACGCTGTCGAGCTCGAGCAGGCCGACGGTGGGATGGTGCACGCGCATGCGGCTCTCCCGGCGCACGGCGACCTCGTGCTCCTCCCACAGCGCGGCGAACTCCGGGCTGTCCCGCCGGAGCCGGGCGAGGAGCGCCTCGCCCTCGGCGTCCCGGCCGCCGGCCTGCCGGCGGCGGGCGAGCGCCGCCCGCAGGTCGGCGACGTGGACCCGGCTGAGGCGCTGGCACTCCTCGGGCGGGTGCGGGGCGCGCACGGCGGGCTCGGTGAACCAGCGCCACACGACGTTCCGCCGGTCCCCGGTGACCGTGCAGACCTCGCCGAACAGGGTCTCGGCCATGCGGTTCTGCGCCAGCAGCGTGCCCAGCTCGTCGACGAGCTGTGCGGGCGTGTCGACCAGCGAGTCCAGCAGGTGCAGCAGCCCGGGTTCGACGTGCCCGCCGCGCGGGCCCGCGGGCGGTCGGTGTCCGGCGAGGACGAACAGGTGGTCCCGCTCGTCCCCGGACAGCCGCAGGGCACGGGCGAGGGCGGCGAGCAGCTGGGTGCTGGGCTGCGCGCTGCGCCGCTGCTCCAGCCGCATCACGTAGTCGCTGCTGACGCCCGCGAGCTGGGCCACCTCCTCGCGCCGCAGCCCCGGGGTCCGTCGCCGCGCGCCGTGCGGCAGCCCCACCTCCTCCGGCTGCAGGCGCTCGCGCGCCCGGCGGAGCAAGCCGGCCAGCTCGTCCCGGTTCACGCCCCCGATCATGGCCCCGGCCACCGACGAGAACCACGGAGCGTCGCTCCTAGCCTGGCCCGTGCCCTGCTCGAGGCCGAGGAGGGTGCACCGAGCCGGGGTGTGCCCCAGCGCGCGGCGGTCCGCCCGCACCCCGGCCGGGGGCTCACCGGAAGGTGGGGCGTGCGGGACCCGGCCGGCGACGAGCGGCGCTAGCGTGGGCACGCCCACGATTCCCTGGCTGCGAGGAGCTCGGCGTGACCCTCTCGATCGGCGACACCGTCCCGGACGTCACCCTCACCACCGTCCGCGACGGCGCCCCGACGCCCGTGCAGAGCGCGGAGGTGCTGGGATCGGGCACCGTCGTGCTCTTCGGCGTGCCCGGCGCCTTCACCCCCGCGTGCTCGGACCAGCACCTGCCCGAGTACGTGCTGCGGGCGGACGAGCTGAAGGAGAAGGGGGTGGACACGATCGCCTGCATCGCGGTCAACGACGCGTTCGTCATGGACGCGTGGGGCAGGTCCCGGGAGGTGGGGGACAAGGTCCTCATGCTCGGCGACGGCAACGGCGACTTCGCGAAGGCGGTCGGCCTGACCCTCGACGGCACGGGCTTCGGCCTGGGCCTGCGCTCGCAGCGCTACGCCGCCGTCCTGAAGGACGGCGTGGTCGAGAGCGTCTGGGTGGAGGAGAAGCCCACCGACGTGACGGTCAGCTCCGCCGACGCGGTGCTCAAGGCGCTCTGAGCCGCGCCCGGGACGTGGCCGTGCTCACGCCCGGGCGACAGTGGACGGTCGAACCGTCAGGGTGGACCGATGCTGCGCGTCGTCTGCACCGAGTTCGGCGATCCGGGACTGCTCACCGTGGTCGAGGAGCCCACCCCGGCCCCCGGCCCGGGTGAGGTCCTCGTCGAGGTCGGCGCCGCCGGCGTCAGCTTCGTGGACGGGCTGATCGTCCGCGGCGGCTACCAGGTGAAGCCGCCGCTGCCGTTCACGCCCGGATCGGCGGTCGCGGGACGGGTCGTCGCGGTCGGCGAGGGTGTGGAGACCTGCCCGGTGGGGACGGCCGTGGCCGCCTCGGTGACCGGGTTCGGCGGCTTCACCTCGCACGTCACCGTCCCCGCCCCGCTCGCGGTCCCGCTGCCCGCGGGCGTCGACGCCACCGTCGCGGCCAGCGCGATGGAGAGCTACGCGACGCTGGTCTTCGCCGTCACGCAGCGGGTCACGATCGAGCCCGGCGAGCGCGTCGTGGTGCTCGGCGCGGGCGGCGGGATCGGCCTGGCCGCGGTCGACGTGGCGCGCAGCCTGGGTGCCCGGGTCGTGGGCGTGGCGTCCTCGGAGGAGAAGCGGGCGGCGGCGAAGGCCGCGGGCGCCGAGGTGACGATCGACTACACCGACCTCAAGGACGCCGTCCGCGCGGCGACGGACGGCGGTGCCGACGTCGTGATCGACCCCGTCGGCGGGCCCGCGGCCGAGTCGTCGTTGCGGGCGCTGCGCGCGGGCGGCCGGTTCTGCGTCCTCGGCTTCGCGTCCGGGGAGATCCCCCGCCTGCCCGCGAACATCGTGCTGCTGCGCAACCGCTCGGTGATCGGGGTGGACTGGGGCGACTGGGCGCGCGAGGTCGGGGGTCCGGAGGGCAACGCCGCGCTGCTGGCCGACGTCCTCGGCCGGATCGGGCGCGACGAGCTGCACCCGCCGCGCCCGTCGGTCGCGCCGCTCGACGAGGCCGGGGCCGTGCTGCGGCTCTACGCCGAGCGCCGGGTCACCGGGAAGTACGTCCTCGTCCCCTGATCACCGGGCGTGGACGGGGCGGTCCACGTCGGCCGGCGGCCGGTGTGACGACAGGTACACGACCTCGCCCGCGACGTGCGCGGTCCGCGGGCTCACCGGCCCGAACGGGGTGTCGACGCTGAAGGCGCGCGGCAGCTCGGCCCGCTCGCCCCGCACCGCGTCGGCGGGCCGCAGCTCTCCGGCGACCACCTCGAGCACGGCCGGCAGCTGCGCCCGCAACCCGCCGAGCAGGGCGGACACGGCCCGGTCGAGCACGGCCGTCGGGTTCACGGCCACGCAGCCGAGCAGCCCGGCCTCGTCCAGCACCCGGCCCACGGTCGCGCGGGTCAGCCCGGTGCGCACCTGCACCTCGGCGACGACCTCCGCCTCCGTGAGGCCCGCGTCGGCCTCCAGCGCGTAGGCCGGGCCCGCCACGGACTCGCCGGTGGCGTGATCGGTGGTGCGCACGCGGACCAGCGGCGGCGTGACCGGGCCGGCCTCCCGGAGCACCCGGACGGCACCGCGCACCAGCTCGCCGGTCGACAGCGGCAGCCGCGCCCGCAGACCCTGCCCGACCCGCGCCCACAGCGCGGCGAACTCCGCCCCCTGCAGGGCCCCGTCGGGGTCGCCGGCCCGCCGCACGACGATCTCGCGCCCGGTGTCCGCGCGGTACTCCTCCTGCAGGGTGCGCGCGAACTCGTCGTAGGCCTCGTTGGCGATCACGGTCAGCCGCGCCACCCGCGGGTCCCGGACCCGGCGGCCCGGGCCGTCGACGGGGAGCCGCAGCCCGCGCCCGATCTCCTGGCGCTTCCGGTCGGGCGAGCGGGTCTCGTTGAGGGTGCAGATCTGGAAGACGTTCGGGTTGTCCCAGCCCTCGCGCAGCGCGGAGTGGCTGAACAGGAACCGCATCGGCTCGGCCGCCGAGAGCAGCCGCTCCCGGTCCCGCATGATCAGGTCGAAGGCCGAGGCGTCCGTCTCGCCGCCGTCGACGTACCCGGTCCGCGGGTCGCCGGCGAAGTAGCCGCCGTGCACCGCCCCGACCGGCGGCAGGTCCAGCTCCGGGTACGCGGGGGCGAGCCGGGTGTAGGCCTCCTCGAACCAGCGCCCGGCCTCGCCGAGCCCGCCGTCGGGCGCCCGGTAGCTCGCCACCCGGTCGACGAAGAACAGCGACAGCACCTTGATCCCGCGGGGCGCCAGCTGGCGCTCCCGGTCGAGGTGCCGGCGAACGGTCTCGATCACCTGGGCGCGGCGGACGCCGGCGTCGTAGGTCCCGGCCGGGGCCGCGGGCGTCACGACCAGGCCGCCGGAGAAGCGCACCGAGGGCTCCCGGAACCCGATGTCGGCGACGGCGAAGCCGTGCGCGTACTCCCGACGCCCGCCGGACAGCGCCGCGAGGTCGTCGCCGAGGCGCACCCACAGGCTGCGTTCGCGCTGCCCGTGGTGGATCGTCAGCCGGGCGCGGGAACGGTCGGCGTCGACCGCGAGGAGCCGGACGAGGGGTTCCGACGCCCGCCCGTCCGGCACGACCGACGCCACCTCGATGCCCTTGACCAGCCCCTGCTCCCGCGCCTCGACGGGATCCAGCCGGTGCACCAGCTCGTGCGGGTCCCGGTGGGTCGCCGAGTAGCGCAGGGTGCAGAAGGGGTTCAGCTTGGCGATGGCCGCGGCGGCGCCCTCGGACTCCATGTTCTGCGGCTCGTCGAGGATCACGACCGGGCGCGTCGAGGCGACGACCTCGATCGGCCGCCGCCCCGCCATCTGGTCCTGCGCCCGGTGGACGACGTTGCCGCCCCGCCCGGCGACGTCCCGGCGGAAGGCCTGCAGGGTCATGACCAGGAACTGCACGCTGCCGGAGGTGGCGAAGCGGCGCACGCGGCCGAGCCGGCGGGCGTCGTGGGCGACGGCGTCGAAGGGCTCGGCGTAGAGCGCGGTGAGGTGCTCGCGCAGGGCCTCGATGCTCGCGAGCACGCCCTCCCGCACGGCCACGCTCGGCACCACGACCACGAACTTCCGGAAGCCGTACGCCCGGTGCAGCTCGAACGCCGTCCGCAGGTAGACGTAGGTCTTCCCGGTCCCGGTCTCCATCTCGACGGCGAAGTCGCGGGTGCGGCCCCCGGTCAGGGGGAGGCCGTGCCGCTCCTGGACGGCCCGCAGGTTGGCCGGGAGCCGGGCGTCGAAGCCCGGGCCGGGCGGGTTGGCGACGCCGGTCTCGGTGAAGGCCGGGTGCGGCGCGCGGGGCAGCCCGGCGAACAGGTCGACGACCGCGGTGATCGCCGCGGTCTGGTGGGGGAGCGTCGCGTCGAAGCGGAGCATTCACACCACCTGGAGCGCGAGGTCGACGCCCCGCCGGTTGCGTTCGCGGACGGCGTGCAGGGTGTGCAGGCGCAGGGCGTCGTCGCCGCCGAAGCCCGCCTCGGTCACCGCCAGCACCGCGGGTTCGCGCGCCAGCATCGCCTCGACGACCTTCTCGGTGAGCGGGGTGAGGCAGGCGAGCAGTGCGCCGCCGGCGACCGACCAGCCGGGGACGCCGGCGAGGTCGACCTCCTCGACGGGCGCGGTGAGCGGGTGCCCGGCCGCCAGCACCAGGCCGGTGAGGTCCGCGCCGCCCCCGGCGACGAGCCGGTAGGCGCGGAAGCCGAGGTCGGCGCCGGGCGGCGCGCCCGGGCGCAGCGCCGCGCCGGCCCGGCGTACCCGCTCCCGGGTCACCTCGGCGATCGACGAGTAGGCGGTGCCGGGGGTGGGCTCGGGCAGCTGGACCAGCAGGAAGTTCCGCTGCTCCCCGCTGGCCAGGTTCTCGGCGAAGACGGCGTGCCCGAGCGTCCCGGAGCCGGCGAAGAAGTCGAGCACGAGATCGCCGGGCCCGGTCCCGATCTGGAGCATCCGCCGGACCAGCCGGGTCGGCTTGGGCGTGGTGAACGGCTCGTCCGCCCCGAACAGCGCGACGACCTCGCGCTTGGCCTCCTGGTTGTGCCCGGTCTCGTCGTGCCGCCACCAGGTGTCCGGCACGATCCCGGCCTGCACCTCGCTGCGGAAGCCCTTGACCCGCGGCGGGTGGTCGCCGTCGCGGCCGAACCAGATCCGGCCGTCGGCGCGCAGCTCCTCGTACCGGGTCCGGTCGCCGTTCCAGTGCCGCCCCGCGGGCGGCCACACCTCGCGGCCCGACGGCAGCGTGACCGGGTACCGGTAGGTCCCCGCCCGCTCCACGCCTTCCGAGCGCACCGAGAACGAGACGCTCTGCCAGGGCCCGCGCGGGTCGTCGTCGGGGTTGCCGAAGGCCTTCTCCTGCGCCGCGCCGCGGGGCAGGAGCCGGCGGTCCCACGCCTCGACGTCGCGTGCGTAGACGAGCACGTGGTCGTGGCTGCCGGAGATCAGCGCCCGGTTCTTCTTCGCGAACACCTTCTGCCAGGCCACGGTGGCGACGAAGTTCTCCTCGCCCCAGATCTCGTCCATGATCAGCCGCAGGTGCGCGACCTCGGTGTCGTCGATCGTCACGAAGATGGCGCCGTCCGGGCGCAGCAGCTCGCGGGCCAGCACCAGCCGCGGGTACATCATCGACAGCCACCGCGAGTGCCGGCGCCCCGCGGTCTCGACGGCCGCGTGCGCCCGCCGCCCGGACTCGTCGACCTGGCCGGAGAAGCGCAGGTAGGCGGCCATCGGGTCGGCGAAGTCGTCCGGGTACAGGAACTCCCGGCCGGTGTTGTACGGCGGATCGATCGTGATCAGCTTGACCGCGCCGTGGTAGGCCCGGGACAGCAGCTTGAGGACCTCGAGGTTGTCCCCCTCGACGATCACGTTGCCGGTGCCGTCCCAGTCCACGGACTCGGCCGGCACCGGCTCGAGCGCGCCGGTGGGCGGCTCGCCGATCACCCGCAGGCACTCCGCCCGGCCGGGCCAGGTGAGCCCGAAGCGCTCACCCGGCCCGTCGGTCAGGGTCACCGCAGCGTCACCAGATGCGCACGCGCGCCTCGGGGGCGGTGAACAGCGCGTCGGACTCCTGGACCGCGAACGCCTCGTGGAAGGCGTCGAGGTTGGTGACCACGGCGTTGCACCGCAGGTCCGGCGGCGAGTGCGGGTCGATCGTGAGCCGGCGGATCGCCTCCGCGTCCCGGGTGACGGCCCGCCACACCTGCGCCCAGCCGATCAGCACCCGCTGCAGACCCGTGAAGCCGTCGATCACCGGCGGCTCCGTGCCCTCGGTCGCGATCCGGTACGCCTTGATCGCGATCGTGAGGCCGCCCAGGTCGCCGATGTTCTCGCCCACGGTGAGCGCGCCGTTGACCTTGTGGTCCGGCAGGCCGGCGGGGGAGAGCCGGTCGTACTGGTCGATCAGCGCCTTGCTCCGCCGGTCGAACTCCGCCCGGTCGGCGGGCTCCCACCAGTCGGTCATGTTGCCGTCGCCGTCGTAGCGCGAGCCCTGGTCGTCGAAGCCGTGCCCGATCTCGTGCCCGATCACCGCGCCGATGCCGCCGTAGTTGGCCGCGTCGTCCGCCTCGGGGTCGAAGAAGGGCGGCTGCAGGATCGCGGCCGGGAAGACGATCTCGTTCATCCGCGGGTGGTAGTAGGCGTTGACCGTCTGCGGGGTCATCAGCCACTCGTCCCGGTCGACCGGGCCGCCGATGCGGTTCAGGTCGTAGTCGAAGTCCCACTCCGCGGCGCGCAGGACGTTGCCGAGCAGGTCGTCGGGCCTGATCTCGAGCGCCGAGTAGTCCTTCCACCTGTCCGGGTAGCCGATCTTCGGCGTGAACTTGCCGAGCTTCTCCAGCGCCCGCTCGCGGGTGGCCGGGCTCATCCAGTCCAGCGTCGAGATGCTCTGCCGGTACGCCTCGACGAGGTTCGCGACCAGCTCGACCATCCGCTCCTTGGACGAGGCCGGGAAGTGCCGCTCCACGTAGAGCTTGCCGACGGCCTCGCCGATCGCGCTCTCGACCACCGAGACGCCGCGCTTCCAGCGCTCGCGCAGCGCGGGGGTGCCGGAGAGGGTCCGGCCGTAGAAGTCGAAGTCCTCGTCGACGACGGCCTCGTGGAGGTAGTCCGCCGCCGCCGAGGCGGTACGGATCGACAGCCAGGCCTGCCACTGCTCCAGCGGCAGCTCCGCCCACAGCTTCGCGGCGGCCAGCACGAACGCGGGCTGCCGGACGACGACCTCGTCGAAGGCCCCGTCCGGCGCGCGCAGCGCGGCGTGCCAGGACCCCCACGGGAACTCCGGCGCGTTCGTCTGCAGCGCCGGCCAGGTCATCAGCGTGTAGGTCTTCTCCGCGTCCCGGTTGGTGACCCGGTCCCACGAGACGGCCGCGAGCGCCGTCTCCAGCTCCATGACGCTCGCCGCCAGGCCCGCCGGGTCCGCCAGCCCGACCAGGCCGGCCAGCTTCTCCAGGTGCGCCACGTACTTCGCGCGGATCTCGGCGTACGCGTCCTCGCGGTAGTACGACTCGTCCGGCAGCCCGAGGCCGGACTGCGACAGGTGCACCAGGTAGCGCTCCGAGTCCTTCGAGTCCGTCGAGACGTGGACGCCGAACAGGGAGGCGCGGCCCTGCCGCTGCCGGCGGCCCAGCACCGCGGCGAGCTCGGCCTTGTCCGCGGCGTGCGCGATCTCGGCGAGCAGCGGGCGCAGCGGCTCGACGCCCGCGGCCTCGATCGCCGCGGTGTCCATGAACGACGCGTAGAGGTCGGCGATCTGCCGCGCCTCCGGCCCGTCGAGGTCGCGGGCGCCCTCGACGATCGCCCGCACGTCCTCCTCGGCCCTGTCCCGCAGGTCGCGGAAGGCGCCGTCCTGCGCGCGGTCGTCCGGGATCGCGTGGCTGGTCAGCCACCGTCCGTTGACGTGGCCGAACAGGTCGTCCTGGGGGCGGGTGCCGGGGTCGACCCACCGCAGGTCCAGACCGCTGCGGCGGGCTCCGTTCGTCGTGTCCGGGGAGGTCGTCACGCCGTCCATCCTGCCGTCCGCCGCGGCCCGGCCGCCACGGGTTCGCGCACGGCGGAGACCGCCTCCGCCGCGACGGCCAGGGTGCGCAGGTGACCGGCCAGGTCGGTGCGGCTGGGCTGGGTCTGCACCAGCAGCGCGCTCGCCCAGGGCAGCGCGGGGTCCGCGCGCAGCCGGGCCGCGACCTCCGCGGCGGGCTCGCCCACCCGGATCAGCCGCGACACCGCGACCCGCGGCTCGGCGACCGCGCGGGCCCAGTACCGCTCCAGGTCCGGGGCCGCGCCCTGCGGACGCCCGCTGATCACGCCGATCCCGCGGGCCGCGGCGGCGTCGACCCCGCGCCGGGAGCCGGTGGCCCACCACATCCGGTCGAGCAGGCCGGGCGCGTCGGGCACGAGCGTGGGCCCGCCGAGGAGCTCCCGCAGCTCGTCGACGACCGCGGCGCAGTCGGCGTGCCGCCGCTCGTGGTCGCGGTCGAACAGGGCCGACGCGGCCGGGTCGGAGCCCGCGCCGACACCCAGCTCCAGCCGCTCGCCGGACAGCACGTCGAGCACCGCGGCGTCCTCGGCGAGGCGCAGCGGGTCCTCCAGGGCCGCCGCGATCACGCCGGTCCCGAGCCGGATCCGGCTGGTGGCCTGCGCGACGGCACCGAGCAGGACGAGCGGGGAGGGCAGCTGCCCCTGCGCCTCGCCCGCGTGGTGCTGGGCGACCCAGAAGGAGGTGAACCCGGCCGCCTCGGCCGCGACGGCCAGTTCGACGGTGTCGCGGTAGGTGTCGCGCGGGGAGCCCGGGCCCCCGACGTGCGTGAGGTAGCCGAGCTCCATGCGCGGACGGTACCGAGTGCTCGACGCTGCGTAGTCGAAGCCCGCGGGTGACGGCGGACACGCGCGCCAGCACCTTGCGTGACGCGGCCCACGGCGCGACCATCCGAGGGTGACCCCGGACCTCCGACTCGTGGCTCGGCTCTACGTCGACCTGTGTCGGACGAACGTCGCCCTGTGTCCGGTGGACGTCGACCTCTTCTGGACGGGGTCGGCGACGCGCTGCTGGTTCGGTTGAGTGCCGCGGCCCCTCGGCCGCCCTCACCTCACGTCCGCCCGCACGAACACCTGCCACGGACGCCCCAGCCCGTCGACGACGTCGTCACCCCTGTCGATCTTTCCCGGTCGCGGCGTGAGCGCGCCGCGCCGACGTCCCCGGAGCCACCCATGTCGCCTGCATCCCTGTCCGCCCTGCCCACCCCCGGCGCCGCGATCCTGAACCTCGAGCCGCTCGGCCCGCGCTTCGGCGCGATCGTGCACGACGTCGACCTCGCCACCGCCCCGGACGAGCAGGTCGCCGCCATCCGCGCCGAGCTCACCGCCCGCAAGGTGCTGTTCTTCCGCGGCCAGCACACCCTCGACCCGACCGGCCAGGTCCGGCTGGGCAACCGGCTCGGCGAGCTCACCGCGTCGCACCCCGTGGTGCCGGGCATCGACGACGCCCACACCGAGATCTACGCGCTCGACTCGGCCGACGACGGCTACGCCGACGTCTGGCACACCGACGTCACCTTCATGAAGCGCCCGCCGCTGGGCTCGATCCTGCGCGCGGTCACCCTGCCGCCCGCCGGCGGCGACACGAACTGGGCGGACCTGGAGCTGGCGTTCGAGTCGCTCGCCCCGCCGGTGCAGCGGCTCGCCGAGCAGCTCGACGCGGTGCACGACGGCACCAGGGACTTCGGCTACTACCTCGCCCAGCGCCGCCAGGGACGGGGCAGCGAGTGGGACGGCGAGACGGTGACCAGCCTCGACCCGGTCGTGCACCCCGTGGTGCGGGTGCACCCGGAGACCGGGCGGAAGTCGCTGTTCGTGAACCCGGGCTTCACCGTGCGGATCGACGGCGTGTCGGAGGCGGAGAGCCGGCACCTGCTGGACCTGTTCTTCGCGCACCTCACCAAGCCCGAGCACATCGTCCGACACCGGTGGGCCGAGGGCGACGTCGCCATGTGGGACAACCGGGCCACCGCGCACTACGCCAACCGCGACTACGGCGACGCCCGGCGCGTGATGCACCGCGTGACGCTGCGCGGCGACGCGCCCGTCGGCGTCGAGGTGCTCCGGAACGCCGGCTGAGACCCGGCACTCGTTCGGGGTCCCGGGCGCGCCGCCGCGCGGCGCGGATGGGAGTCTCGGGGCATGCGCGCGATCGGGGTGAACCACTACGGCGGGCCTGAGGCCCTCGAGGTCGTCGAGCTGCCGGAGCCGCACGCCGGGCCCGGCGAGATCCGGGTGCGGGTGCACGCGGCGGCGGTCAACCCGACCGACACGTACGTCCGGGACGGGTCGCGTGCCGAGTGGCAGCGCAAGGACCCGCCGCCCTACGTGCCGGGGATGGACGCCGCCGGCGTGGTCGACGAGATCGGCGAGGGTGCCGGGGGCGGGCTCGACCTCGGTGACCCGGTGATGGCGGTCGTCGTGCCGGACGGCGCCCACGGCGCCTACGCGGAGTACGTCGTGGTGCCGGTCGGGTCGGTCGTGCGCGCACCCGCGGGCGCCGACCACGCGCACGCGGCCACCCTGCCGATGAACGGGCTGACCGCCCGCCGGACCCTGGACCTGCTCGACCCCGAACCCGGCGCCACCCTCGCCGTCACCGGCGCGGCCGGGGCCTACGGCGGCTACGTGGTGCAGCTGGCGAAGGCGGCCGGGCTGCGGGTCGTCGCCGACGCCTCCGACGCCGACGTGGAGCTGGTCCGCAAGCTCGGTGCCGACGTCGTCGTCCCCCGCGGCGACGACGTCGCGGCGAGGATCCGCGAGGCGGTCCCCGAGGGCGTCGACGTGCTGGCCGACGGCTCGGTCCAGGGCGACCTGCTGCTCCCGGCCGTCCGGGACGGCGGCCGCATCGCCACCGTCCGCGGCTACAGCGGCCCGGAGGAGCGCGGCATCACCTGGCACCCGGTGCGGGTGCGGGAGATCGCCGAGGACCGCGAGCGGCTCGACGCCCTGCGCGTGCTCGCCGAGTCCGGCGCGCTCACCCTGCGGGTCGCCGAGACCTACCCGGCCGAGCGCGCCCCCGAGGCCCACGCCCGCCTGGAGCGGGGCGGGACCCGGGGGCGGCTGGTGCTGCTGTTCTAGGCAGGCCGGCGACGAGGGCGTGTGAGGCTTTCGCTAGGACGCCGTGGCCTCCTCGGCGAGCTCCCGGTACCGGGCCCGCGCGACCCCGCTGAACCTGCCGTTCGTCGCTGCTCCGCTCTTGCCGCGGGCGAACCCGTCGTAGTCACGGGCGGCGACCTCGTCGCAGAGCAGCCGGTAGACGCCCACCCCACCCGCATACGGGTACAGCCTTCGCGGCTTGCCGGGGATGTTCGCGCCCACCCACCACGAGTTCGCCCGCGGCAGCAACGTCGTCGCGGTGACCTCGTCGTGGTGGGCCACCCAGTCGTCCTCCGCCTCGGGCAGCGCCTCGATGGTGTCGTACCCCTGCTCGCCCAGCCGGCGGAGGCAGTCGGTGATCCAGTCAACGTGCTGCTCGATCGACACCGGCATGTTGCTCAGCACGGACGGACTCTGCGGGCCGGTGATCATGAACAGGTTCGGGAAGCCGTGGGTGGCGAGGCCGAGGTAGGTGTGGGGTCCGTCGGCCCACCTCTCCTCGAGGCCGAGCCCCTCGCGGCCGCGGATCCCGAGCTTGAACAGGGTCCCGGTCATCGCGTCGAAGCCGGTCGCGTAGACGATGACGTCGACCTCGTACTCGGCCTCCGCGGTCCGGACCCCCGTCGGGGTGATCTCCCGGATCGGCGCCGCTCGCACGTTCACCAGCGTGACGTTCTCGCGGTTGAACGTCTCGTAGTACCCGTTCTCCAGCGGGGGGCGCTTGGTGAAGAACGGGTGGTCGCGGGGCGAGAGCAGCTCGGCGATCTCCGGGTCGGTCACGCGCTCGCGGATCCGGGCCCGCAGGAACTCCGCGGCGGTCTCGTTCGCCTCCTCGTCGAGCAGGAGGTCGTTGAACGTCGTGCCGAGCCGGAACCCGCCGCGCTCCCAGGCCTCGTGGAAGATCCGCTGCCGCTCCTCGTCCGAGACCGACAGGGCGGTACGGGGCGCGACGTCGTAGGGGAAGCCGAACGCCGTCTCGCGCGTGGCCTTCCAGATGTCGCGGTACTCCGCCTTGATCTTCCGACCGTCCTCGGCGTCCATCGGCCGGTTGCCGCCGGCGATGTCGTAGTTCGCGGTGCGTTGCAGGACGTAGACGTGCGCCGCGTCCTGGGCGATCTCCGGCACGGCCTGCACCGCGGTCGCCCCGGTGCCGATGACCGCGACCCGCTTCCCGGTGAAGTCCACGCCCTCGTGGGGCCAGGCGCCGGTGTGGTACCACTCGCCGCGGAAGCTGTCGCGGCCCGGGAAGTCGGGCAGGTTCGTCGTCGAGAGGCAGCCGACCGCGGTGATCAGGAAGGTCGCCGTGACCTGCTCGCCGTCGTCGGTGCGGACCGTCCACCGGCCGGTCGCGTCGTCGTACTCCGCGCCGACGACCCGGGTGCCGAACCGGA
The DNA here is from genome assembly GCF_042658055.1 of Pseudonocardia lutea. NCBI lineage: Bacteria > Bacillati > Actinomycetota > Actinomycetes > Pseudonocardiales > Pseudonocardiaceae > Pseudonocardia > Pseudonocardia lutea. Next base: position 8,293 of record NZ_JBHSQK010000004.1, on the reverse strand, counting down.
TGTCCTTGCGCAGGTCGTACCGGTCGGCGACGTGCTGCAGGTACCGGAGGATCTCGGGCTGGGCCGCGAAGCGCTCGCTCCAGGTCCACTCCTCCAGCAGGTCCTCCGAGAGCCGGTCCGAGAAGCTGTAGAAGTAGCTCTCGGAGTCGCACCGGGCACCCGGGTACCGGTTCCAGTACCAGGTTCCGCCGACGTCGTCGCCGGCCTCGAACACCCGGGCCGAGAGGCCGAGCGTGTCGCGGAGCCGGTGCAGCATGTACAGCCCCGAGAAGCCGGCGCCGACGACGACGGCGTCGAAGTCCTCCTGGACCTGGTCGGTGTGCGCGTGGGACATGGTCCTCCGTCCGGTCGGTCTCCGTTGACCCGCCGTGGCGCCGCCCGTGTGACGACGGCGTCACATCCGGACTAACGATCGTAAGGTCCCGCGCAAGAGGTGGGGACCGCCGATCCAGCGGTCGTGTGCGCCCGCGGTCACCCCCGGTCCAGGGCCGCCTCCGCGGGTGGGAAGCCGACCTTGCCCTTGTCCCAGCCCCCGGTCAGCGGGGTCCAGTAGAAGAACGTGACGACCCGCTCGGCGAAGCGCCAGGTCCCGTCGGCGCCGCGGGTCATCCGGTCGCGGTAGCGGCCGGCCGCGATCTGGGCCTCGCCGTCGACCACGCACGGCTGCCAGAGCCAGGTCTCGCCGGTCGCGGTGTCGCCGTCGATCTCCACGGTCTCGTTCGCGCTGTAGTGCCACCACGCGGTGAGCGGGCCCTCCTGCAGGCCGCCGAAGAAGGTCTCGAGCTCCGCGGTGCCGCGCGCGGTCGCGAGACCGGTGAACACGCCGTCGGGGGTGAAGAGCGCGGCCAGCTCGCCCCATCGGCCGTCATCGAGGTACTGGCAGTATCGGGCGCGCAGCTGGGCGATCTCGTGGGCGTCCTCGAGGCGGCGCAGGCGGGCCTCGGGGGTGCTGGTGTCCGGCACGGGGGACCTCCACGGTGAGGGTACGAACGATCGTTCGTACCCTAGGCGGGTCTGCGCCCGGGGTCCACGGGCGGCAGGATCGGGCCCCGAGGGTCGGGCCACGAGGACCGGCTCGGGAGCACGGGCCGGAACGCGAGCCGGGGAGGAACGAATGAGCCGTCCGCTGGAGGGCCTGCAGGTCGTGGAGTGCGCCAGCTTCGTGGCGGGTCCGACGGGTGGGATGACGCTCGCGCAGCTGGGCGCCGGCGTGATCCGGGTCGACCCGATCGGCGGCAACACGGACCACCGGCGCTGGCCGGTGGTCGGCAACGGGACCGGCCCGGCCGACGCCGAGTCGTACTACTGGGCCTCGCTGAACAAGGGCAAGCGCTCGGTCACCGTCGACATGCGCTCCGACGAGGGCCGCGAGCTGGTCGCCGCCCTGATCACCGCGCCCGGCACGGATCGCGGGGTGCTCGTCGACAACGTCGTCGGGCGCCGCTGGATGGCCAACGACGTGCTGGTCGCGCGCCGCCCGGACCTGATCCACGTGCGGGTCCAGGGATACCCGGACGGTCGCCCGGCGGTGGACTACACGGTCAACGCCGAGGTCGGGATCCCGCAGATCACGGGCTCGGAGGAGGGCGGCGCGCCGGTCAACCACGTGCTGCCGGCGTGGGACCTGGTGACCGGGCTGAGCGTGTCGACCGGGGTGCTCGCGGCGCTGTACGACCGCGCGCGCTCCGGCCGGGGCGCCTATGTCGAGCTGGCCCTGGCCGACGTCGCGCTGGCCGGGGTGGCGAACCTGGGCTGGCTGTCCGAGGCCGCGGAGCGGGGCCGGGAGCGGCCGCGGCACGGCAACCACGTCTACGGCTCCTTCGGCGTCGACTTCGCCTGCTCGGACGGGGCACGGGTGATGGTGGTGGCGCTGACCGAGGGGCAGTGGGCGGCGCTGCGGAAGGTGACCGGCACCGAGGAGGTGTTCGCGGCGCTGGAGCAGGCGCTCGACGCCGACCTGACCAAGGAGTCCGAGCGCTACCGGCTGCGCGAGACCATCGCCGCGGTGCTGAAGCCCTGGTTCGCCGCGCGGGATCTCAAGACCGTGTCCGACGAGCTCGACGCGGCCCGCGTGCTGTGGGGTCGCTACCAGGGGATGACCGAGGTCGTGGCCGCGCACCGGGAGGGGCGCCACCCGGTGCTGGCCGACCTGACCCTGCCGGACGGCACGGCGTCGATCACGGCGCGGTCCCCGCTGCGGTGGGGCGGGGAGCACGGCCCCGCGGGCGAGGCCCCGGTGCTGGGCCGCGACACCGACGAGGTGCTGGCCGAGGTCCTCGGCCTGGGCGCGGCCGAGATCGGCGGGCTGCACGACCGCGGCGTGGTCGGCTGAGCAGCGTCCGCCGGTCGCAGACTGAGACACCTGCCTGTGACGAGCACCACTAACGTCCTCCTGCGGCGGTAACCGACCGAGGGAGGGCACGGATGAAGGCGCTCGTCTACCACGGACCGGGTTCCAAGGCGTGGGAGGAGGTCCCCGACGCGGCGGTCCAGGAGCCGACGGACGTCGTGGTCAGGGTGGACACCACCACGATCTGCGGCACGGACCTGCACATCCTCAAGGGCGACGTCCCGGCGGTGACGGACGGCCGGATCCTCGGCCACGAGGCCGTCGGCACGGTCACCGAGGTGGGCTCGGCCGTGACCGGGTTCCGGGAGGGCGACCGGGTGCTGGTCCCGGCGATCACCCGTTGCGGCCGGTGCGCGTACTGCCAGCGCGGCATGCCGTCGCACTGCCAGACCGTCGGCGGCATCGGCTGGATCTTCGGGCACCTGGTCGACGGCACCCAGGCCGAGTCGGTCCGCGTGCCCTACGCGGACACCTCGCTCTACGCCGTCCCGAACGACGTCACGGACGAGCAGGCGATCTTCCTGGCCGACTCGCTGCCGACCGGGTACGAGGTCGGGGTGCTGGCCGGGCAGGTCCGGCCCGGGGACACGGTCGCCGTGGTGGGCGCCGGTGCGGTGGGGCTCGCCGCCATCCTGACGACGGGTCTCTGGGGCGCGTCACGGGTGATCGCCGTGGACACCAACAAGTTCCGGCTGGGCAAGGCCGTCGAGTTCGGCGCGACCGACACCGTCGAGGCGGGCCCGGACGTCGTCGAGGCCGTCACGGCGATGACCGACGGGCTGGGCGTCGACGTCTCCATCGAGGCGGTCGGCTACCCGGAGACGCTGCGCACCGCGGCGGCGCTGGTGCGCCCCGGCGGGCACATCGCCAACATCGGCGTGCACGGCGTCCCCGTGGAGCTGCCCCTCGAGCAGATGTGGATCCAGAACGTCACGCTGACCATGGGCCTGGTCGACACCGTCTCGATCCCGACCCTGCTGAAGATGGTCGCGGGCGGCAAGATCCCCGCGGAGAAGATGGGCACGCACACCTTCGGCTTCGACGAGATCGACCGCGCCTACGAGGTGTTCGCCGACGCCGCCGCCAACGAGGCCCTCAAGGTGGTCATCAAACGCGCCTGACGCCGCCCGATGGGCGACGGCGCTCTCGCTCGCCTCTGGTGAACGAGAGCGCCGTTCGCCCACGGGCTTAGACGGCGGGCCAGGGGCGCTGCGGCGGGCGGAGCTCCTCGTAGGCCAGCGCGAGGGCGAGCACGCCGGCGTCGTCGAACCGCCGGCCCACGATCTGCAGCCCGATCGGCAGGCCGCCGGCGGTGTAGCCGCAGTTCACCGAGATCGCGGGCTGGCCGGACATGTTGAACGGCAGGCTCGTCGCGATGTGCTCGAAGGGGCGGGCCGGGTCGTCGAAGGCCGAGGCGTACTCGACCGGGAAGGGCGGGATCGGCGCGGTCGGGAGCAGCAGGAAGTCCAGCCCGGCGAGGGCGCGGTGCGCGGCGACGGCCATCGCGTCCATCTGGCTGTAGCCGTGGAAGACCTCGGCCCCGGTCAGGTCCGCGCCCGCCGCCGCCCACTCGAGGATCGCCGGCAGGACCTTCGCGCGGCGCTCCTCGGGCAGGGCCCCCAGATCGGACCAGGCGCGGGCCCGCCAGAAGCGGTCCATGCCGTCGAGCATCTCCCGCGTCAGGAACGGTGCCACCGGTTCGACGACGGCACCGGCGCCCTCGAGCGCGCGCGCCGCCTCCTCGACGGCCCGGCGCACGACCCGCTCGGTCGCGAGCCCGACGCCGACGTCGGGGAGCAGCCCGATCCGCCGGCCCCGCACCGGGCCCGGCGCGTCCGGCCAGCCGATGTCCGCCCCGGGCAGGGCGGTGTGGTCGCGCTCGTCCGGGACGGCGATCACGGACATCAGCAGCGCGACGTCGGCCACCGCCCGGCACATCGGCCCGACCACCCGGCCCGCGTACGGCGGCACCACCGGCACCCGGCCGAAGGTCGGCTTGAGCCCCGCGATGCCGTTCCAGCCGGCGGGCTGGCGCACCGAGCCGCCGATGTCCGTGCCCAGGTGCAGCGGGCCGTAGCCTGCCGCCGCGGCCGCCGCCGCGCCGGAGCTCGACCCACCGGGGGTACGCGTGAGGTCCCAGGGGTTGCGGGTCACCGGGTGGAAGCTCGACTGCGAGGACCCGAGCATCCCCAGGTCCGGCATGGTGGTCTTGCCGAGGATCACCGCGCCCGCCTCGCGGACCCGGGCCGCCGCCGGGGCGTCCCGCTCGGCCGGGACCAGCTCGGTCGCCGCCGTCCCGACGGGCGTGGGCACCCCGCGGGTGGCGATGTTGTCCTTCAGCGTGACCGGGACGCCGTCGAGCGGGCGGGCCTCCCCGGCCCGCCAACGCGCGGCCGAGTCCACGGCGGCGATCCTCGCCCCGTCCGGATCGAGCGCGTAGGTCGCGTGCAGCCGGGGCTCGTCGGCCTCGATCCGGGCAAGGACGTCCTCGACGACCTCGACGGGGGAGAGGGTGCCGGCGCGGTAGGCGGCGAGCAGCTCGTGGGCGGTCAGGTCGGCGAGCCGGGTGGCGGTACGGGTCAACGAGCCCTCCTGACGTCGGGTGCACGGCCGGGCCGACGGCACGTCCCCGCACGATCCGTCCGGGACCGGGCCGCGCGCAACCGCTGCCGGCCCGCGCAGCACTCGACGACGGTCGGGGCCGGCCCGCCGCGGCTCGTCGACTTGCCGCCCACGACCTCGGCCGGCATCGCCGCGGCCCTCGAGCGGGCCGGGCCGACCTCGCCCTGGCACCTCAGCTCGTCATCGCCACTCGGTCGCGGCGTCGAGCAGCCACTCCGCGAGGTAGGCGGCGAAGGAGGACCGCACCACGATCCGGTAGTCCGACGGCCCGAGGCCGAGCAGCACGACACCGGCCTGGCCCAGCAGCGTGACCGCCGCCGACCCGGCGCCGAAGGAGCGCGGGTGCAGGTCGATCGCGCAGCCCGTCTCCAGGACGTCGCGGGCGTGGGCGCCGCGCAGCCGGAGCGTGGTGCGCTGGGCCGAGACGTCGACGACGGCGAGCCGTGCCTCGGGCACCGCGGCGGCGCCCGCCTCGCGGGCCGCCGCCTCGAGCTCGGCCGGCGTGCAGAAGGGGCTGGTCAGCAGCCACTCGTCGGGACCCAGCCAGATCGCGGTGACGCGCTCGCCGCCGCGCCACGCGTTCGGCCCGGGCAGCGGGGCGCCGACCAGGCCCTCCAGCGCGGCGGGATCGGTCGTGCGGGCGTCGACCATCGCGTGGAAGGGCTCGGCCAGCAGCGACACGGAGTCGGGCAGCTCGGCGAACCGGCCGGCCCAGCCGTCGAGCGCGCCGACCGGGCGCAGGGTCGTCTGCCAGGTCTGCAGGGTCGTCTCACTCACCGGGCTCACCATCCCGTCGGGACCCCTCGGGGTCGAACAGCACGGAACCGGTCACCTCGACGGGCACCAGCGCCCCGTCGACCGGCACGGTCAGGCGCTCGCCGATCCGCCCGTGCCCGCCCTTGACGAGGGCGAGCGCGAAGGTGCGGCCGAGCGCGGCACTGCGGTAGCTCGACGTGACGTGGCCGAGCATCGGGACGGGAGGCGGCGGCAGCGCGTCGGTCAGCTCGACGATCTGCGAGCCCTCCGGCAGCTTCAGGTCGGGATCGACCGGCAGCAGACCCACGAGCTGCTTGCGCAGCGGGTCCCGGTTGGCCGGGCGGGCGAACGAGCGCCTGCCCACGAAGTCCGGCTTCTTCTTCGACACCGCCCATTCCATGCCCAGGTCGTGCGGGCTGACGGTGCCGTCGGTGTCCTGGCCGATGATCGGGTAGCCCTTCTCGGCGCGCAGGACGTGCATGGTCTCGGTGCCGTACGGGGTGATCCCGTACGGCGCGCCGAGGTCGAGCAACCGCCGCCAGAGGGCGGCCGCGTGCCAGCCGTCGACGCTGACCTCCCAGGCCAGCTCGCCGGAGAAGCTGATCCGCGCCAGCCGCACCGCGACTCCGTCGACCTCGGTGTCCAGCCAGGTCATGAAGGGGAAGGCCGCGTTCGAGACGTCGACGTGCGGGGCGAGGGCGCCGATCACGTCGCGCGACCGCGGCCCGACGACCGGGAAGGTCGCCCACTGCTCGGTCACCGAGGTCAGCGTGACGCGCAGCTCCGGCCACTCGGTCTGCAGCCACTCCTCGAGGTGGTCGAGGATCGGCGCGGCGCCGCCGGTCGTGGTGTAGACGAGGAAGCGGTCCTCCGCGATCCGCAGCACCGTGCCGTCGTCGATCACCATGCCGTCGAGGCCGCACATCACGCCGTAGCGGACCCGGCCGGGCTTCAGCGACGACATCAGGTTCGTGTAGACCCGGTCCAGGAAGACCCCGGCGTCGGGACCCTGGACGTCGATCTTGCCGAGGGTGGAGCCGTCGAGGATGCCCACGCCGCCGCGGACCGCGGCGCACTCGCGCAGCACGGCGGTCTCCATGTCCTCGCCCGGCCGCGGGTAGTAGCGGGCGCGCTTCCACTGCCCGACGTCCTCGAACACCGCGCCGGCCTCGACGTGCCAGGCGTGCAGCGCGGTCGTGCGCTCGGGGTCGTAGAGCGCCCCGCGCTCGCGGCCGGCCAGGGCGGCGAAGGCGACCGGGGTGTAGGGCGGGCGGAAGGTGGTGGTGCCCAGGTCCTCGACCGGCACGCCGAGCAGCTCCGCGGTGATCCCGGAGGCGATCACGCCGGAGGTCTTGCCCTGGTCGTGGGCGGTGCCGATGGTGGTGTAGCGCTTGACGTGCTCGACGCTGCGCATCCCCGCGCCCACGGCGCGGGCGATGTCGGCGACGGTGGAGTCGCGCTGGAGGTCGACGAACTGGCGGGCCCGGTCACCCTCGGTGCGCCACAGGACCTGGGTGGTGGGGGGCTGCGGCTCGGGTGTCTCGCCGGTGCCGTCTCCGCGGCCTTCGGCCAGGCACCCGGCGAGGTCGAAGGTCCCGTTGGCGGCCCCGACGACGGTGACGCCGTCGACGACCTCGCCCGGCCGGAACGCGCCGAGCTCGGGGTCGTACCGGAGCGCGCCGCGGACGTGCGAGAACAGGTGCGCGGTCGGGTTCCAGCCGCCGGAGAGCAGCAGGGTGTCGCAGGGGAGCACGGTGCCGTCGTCGAGCGTGACCGCGGTGATCGCGCCGTCCGTCGAACCGTGCGCGCTCGTCCCCACCACCCGTGCGCGATGCGGGGTGCACCGTCCACCCACAGGGGCGGGGCGCGGGTCGACGACCGTGACGCGCGCGCCTGCGGCCTCGAGGTCGGCGGCGGCCGCATACGCGGCGTCGTCGGTCGTGAACACGACGATCTCCCGCCCGACCAGCACGCCGTAGCGGTGCAGCAGGTCGCGGGCCGAGGCGGCCAGCATGATCCCCGGGCGGTCGTTGTCCTCGACGACGATGGGCCGCTCGTGCGCGCCGGTCGCGACGACGACGTGGCCGGCCCGGATCCGCCAGACCCGCTGCCGGGACACGTTCCGCGGCGCCGCCGCGCCCAGGTGGTCGGTGCGCCGCTCCAGGGCCAGGACGAACCCGTCGTCGTAGTGCCCGAAGGCGGTGGTGCGCGGGAGGATCCGCACGTCCGGGTTCACCCGCAGCTCGGCCACGGTGTCCGCGACGAACTCGAAGGCGCTCCGCCCGCAGATCCGCTCCGGGCCGAGCAGCGCACCGCCGGCGGCGGGCCGGTCGTCGACGAGCACGACGCGCTCGCCCCGGCGGGCGGCGGTCCGCGCGGCGAGCAGCCCGGCGGGCCCGGCGCCGATCACCAGCGTCTCGCAGTGCGCGTACCGCCGGTCGTACCGCGCGGTGTCGGGGACCTCCGCGAGGCGGCCGCGGCCGCCGAGCCCGCGCGCGACCAGGCCGTCGACCAGGTCGATCGTGGTCGCGAGGAGCATCGGCTCGGGGAAGGGCTCCTCGATCT
>NZ_JBHSQK010000003.1:0-34225 GCF_042658055.1 Pseudonocardia lutea | reverse complement strand
CTCCTTGACCTTGGGCTCGAGGGTTCCGGTTCGCCATGGCACCGATGAGAAGTCTACATAGGACTCGAAGAGCTCCGGATCGAGCTCGAGGATCTCGTTCCAGAAGGGGTGCCAGTACCCGCGGGTTTCCGTGAACTCGGCCTTGAGCTTCTCCTGGTGCTCGCTCAGCGGTGCGGGACCCGTCCGCAGGCCTTCCTCCTCGAGGACTTCCACCAGCAGGGGAACGCCGATGTTGGCGGCGTGGATACCCAGCGTGCTCGTGAGCTCCAGGACCTCCATGATTTCCTCGGGGGTGGCGCCGAAGGCGAGGGCCGCCTTGACGTGCGACCTGATCCCCGGGACGTAGAGGTGGGTCGCCGCGGCGCTCGCCGCGATGTAGATCAACTCCTTGGTCTTGTCGTCCAGGTGGTTCTTGCGCCACGGCACACCCGAGAACCGGGTGTAGGACTCCAGGAATCCGGGGTCTAGCCGGGCGATGGCCTCCCAGGCGTCGCTCCAGGTGCCGCGGACCCTGACAAACTCGTCCTTGGCCGCCTGCGCGGCGGGCGGCAGCGGGGTGTCTGAAATGGTCTTCGGCGTGGTCATCTCAGTTCTCCGTTAGCGTCCACCCAGCGGGCGATCTCGGTGTGGTCGGCGTCGGTGGGGAGCTCCTTGGCGGCGCGCTCCCACGCGTCGACGGCCGCGCGGCCGAACGCGATCGGGCTGTCCTGGGCCTCAGCGAGCTCGGTCGCGATCTTCATGTCCTTGAGCATCAGGGCGAGCGCGAACCCGGAGTCGTACGTGCCGGGCAGCACGAACTTGGGCCACTTGACCTCGCTGGACCCGCTGCGTCCGGACGAGCCGTTGATCGCCTGCAGGAGCACCGCCGGGTCGAGCCCGAACCGCTTTCCGGCGAGGACCGCCTCGGAAGTGGCGAGCAGGTGCGAGGCGGAGAGCAGATTATTCAGCGCCTTCGCGGCGTGGCCCGCGCCAACGCCGCCGGCGTGCACCACGCTGCGGCCGAGGATGTCGAGCAGCGGCCGGACGCGATCGAGGTCTTCCTCCGCTCCGCCTGCCATGATCGTCAGCTCGCCGTGGATCGCCCCGCGCACACCGCCGGAGACCGGGGCGTCGACGAAGGCGGCGCCCTGCGCCGCGACCTGCTCGGCGATCACCCGGCTGGACAGCGGACGGCTGGAACCCATGTCGAGCAGCAGGGAGCCGGGGGCTAGCGCCGTGAGCAGACCGCCGTCGAGCACCGCCTCGACGATGTCGCTGCTCGGCAGCATGAGCACCACGACGTCCGCGCCGGCTGCGGTCTCGGCCGCCGAGCCGACCAGGGTCACGCCCGCGGGCGGCTCGACGGTGCCCGCATCGAAACCGCGTACGGCCCAGCCCGCCTCGGCGAGCCTGGCCGCCATGGGTCGGCCCATGCGCCCCAGCCCGACGAAACCGATCGTGCTTCGCACCTCATTCATCGGCAGTGGCCAGTTCGGTCAGGACCTTCTCGGCGACCCGGAAGGACTCGAGCGCGGCGGGCACACCGCAGTAGATTGCGGTCTGTAGCAGCGTCTCCTGGATCTCCTGCACGGAGCAGCCGTTGGTGACAGCGCCGCGCACGTGCACGCCCAGCTCGTGGTTGCGGCCCAACGCGGTCAACATCACCAGGTTGAGCAGGCTGCGAGTACGCCGGTCCAGCCCCTCCCGGCTCCAGACCTCGCCCCAGCAGTACTCGGTGACGAGCTCCTGGACCGGGCGACTGAACTCGCTCACCGCGGCCATCGACCGGTCGACGTGGGCGCTGCCGAGGACCTCACGACGGATCTGCATTCCCCGATCTAGACGGGTCGGTACGGCGCCGTTGGCGGTGGCGGTGGCGGCGTCGGTGGTCGTCATGCTTGCTCCTGGATGGTGGATGTGTACTCGGCCTCGCTGACCTTGTGCTCCCAGTCGGTCTTGCCGAGCGAGACTGCGACGTGCACGAGGTAGCTGTCCTGCCCGCCGCCGTGCCAGTGCCGTTCCCCGGCGGGCACCCAGACGACGTCTCCGGCCCGCAGTTCCTCGATCGGCCCGCCCTCGGAGCAGATTCGCCCCGCGCCCGCGGTGACGTGCAGGAGCTGGCCGTGCTCGTGGGTGTGCCAGTAGGTGCGGGAGCACGGCGCGAAGAAGACCGTGTTGATCGTGACGCCGTCCGTGCTGCGCAGGAGGGGGTCGGCGTAGACGGTGCCGGTGAACGTCTCGGTGCGCTGTTCTGACGTCCCGCCCGCGGCGCGCCCTCGGATGATCTTCATTCCTGCCCTCCCTGCGCCTCGGGGGAGTGCACGCGGATACCGCCCGCGAGGTCCCCGATGGCGTCCACAACCCGGTTGCTGATCTGGTCGCCGTAGCCGAGCTGGGTGGCCAGCCCGAACGCGGCGAGGGGCGCCGCGGCGTTGAGCGAGGGGACGCCGAGCTTGCCGAGGTGCTCGACGTAGGCCACGACGTCCTTGGTCATCAGCCGCCCGGTCAAGCCGCCTTCGAGGTAGTCCCCGTCGACGATCTTCGGGAACCGGTTGAGGGTGGCGAAGTTGACCCCGCTGCTGGAGTTGAGGACGTCGAGCAGCCGGTGCAGGTCCAGCCCCGCCTTGGCGCCCGCGACCATGACCTCGGCAGTCGCGGACAGCGCGACGGCGTTGAGGAAGTTGTTGAGCAGCTTGGTGCTGTGCCCGGCACCGAGCGGGCCCATGTGGAAGACCGCCGAGCTGATCGGGTCGAAGGCCCAGGCTAGTGACTCGATGACGGCGGCGTCTCCGCCCGTCATGAGGGTCAGCGTGCCCTTGTCCGCGGCGGCGGCGCCGCCGGAGATGCCTGCGTCCACCAGGGTTGCTCCCCGCTCGGCCAGCTCGGCGCCGAGCCGGGTGGTCGAGGCGGGGGCTGAGGTGCTCAGGTCGATGATGACCTGTCCTTTGCGGGTGTGCCGTAGCAACCCCTCCGAACCGCCCATCACCTTCTCGACGACCGTGCTGTCCGGCAGCGACAGCAGGATCACGTCCGTGTGCGCGGCGACCTCGCCCAGGCTCGCGGCCGGCTCGGCGCCGACCTCGGCGGCGCGGCCAGCAACGGTATCGAAGCCGAGGACGTCGAGGCCCGCCTCGACCAGCCTGCGGGTCATCCGCCCGCCCATGTTGCCCAGGCCGACGAAACCGAGTCGTCTGCCGTCCATCGCGTCCTCCGTCGCCGTTTGCGGCGTACTCGTCGTCGTAGGGGTCATCGGATGCGCAGCGCGAACCCGGGGTCCGCCGCGTCGTAAGGGGTGAAGCGATCGCCGACCAGCGGGTCGTGGCCGGCGACGAGAACCGCCCCAGAGTCCTCGGCCATCTCGCTGACCTGGTCGAATGCCCGGTACATCCGTTGGAGGTCGGCCACCGACATGAATGGCCGATCCAGCTCGAGCTCCTCGTAGTAGTGCACGGCGTCCGAGGCGAGGATGACCGGGCCGGCCGCGGTGGCCACCACAGCGACCGTCTGGCCTGGGGTGTGCCCGCCGACCTCGACGATCTCGATGCCCAGATTCGCGGAGTGGGTGCCCTCGACGAACGTCAGCCTGCCCTCCTTCGCGATCCCACGCAGTCCGGTCACTTCGTCCTGCTCGGCGGACATGGCGAACATGAAGCGGTTCGCGTACGGGCCGGTCCAGAAGTCGTACTCGGCGCGGGCGATGACGACCTCTGCCGCGGGAAACAGGTCGAGGTTGCCGATGTGGTCGTAGTGGGCGTGGCTCACGAGCACCTGGTCGACGGACATCGGGTCCACGCCGAGCCTGACCAGCGCCTGCCGGGGGTGACACAACATGGTCCGCCCGCGCCGGGCGCCCGATGCGTCGCTGAACCCGGTGTCGACCACCACAGTGCGCCCGCCGTTCCGGACGATCCAGAAGAAGTAGTCCATCCCGATGGGCGAGTCCGGCACGCCATAGTGATGGAAGTTCAGGTAGACGTCGCTACGAGTCGTCTGTCGGGTGCCGTAGCGGACGGCAATGACCTCGGGCCCGGTCGTCCCGTCGCTCCCCGGCCCGCTGAGTGTCACCGGATGCTCCATCGCTCGGTCGTCTTCATCGCCCATCATCGTAGTATCGTATGACGAAATGGCAATACCTGGACGAGGAGCCCACATGTCGGTGTTGAACACTCCGGTGACGCCGCTGCCCGAGGAGGTGCCGACCCTCCTGCATATTGGCGGCCATTGGGTCGAGGCCTCGGGCGGCGCGCGGATGCCGGTCGAGGACCCCGCTACCGGACGGCTGCTGTGCTCGGTCGCCGACGCCTCGCCCGCGGACGGCCGGGCCGCGCTCGACGCTGCTGTGGGCGCGCAGCGCAACTGGGCTGCCACTCCTGCGCGGGAGCGCAGTCGCATCCTCTGGCGGGCGTACGAGTTGATGACTGCGGACGTCGAGCGGCTGGCGCGCGTGATGACGGCTGAGATGGGTAAGCCGCTCGCCGAGGCCCGCGGTGAGGTCGCCTACGCCGCCGAGTTCTTCCAGTGGTTCGCGGAGGAGGCCGTGCGGATCGGCGGGGACTTCGGCCGCACGCCGGACGGTGGCTCCCGGGCGATGGTGCTGCGCCAGCCGGTCGGGCCATGTCTGCTCGTCACGCCGTGGAACTTCCCGCTGGCGATGGGCGCCCGCAAGATCGCCCCCGCGCTCGCCGCGGGCTGCACGGTGGTGCTCAAGCCGGCCCCGCAGACGCCGCTGTCCAGCCTGCTGCTGGGCAAGTTGCTCACCGAGGCCGGGCTGCCCGCGGGTGTGGTGAACATCGTGCCGACCAGGGGCGCAGCCGAGCTCGTCGAGCCGCTGCTGCGCAGCGGCGACGTACGGAAATTGTCCTTCACCGGGTCCACGGGAGTCGGTCGGATCCTGCTCGCCCAGGCTGCCGACGCCGTCGTCCGGACGTCGATGGAGTTGGGCGGCAACGCCCCGTTCGTGGTGTTCGCGGACGCCGACCTCGACGTCGCGGTCGCGTGCGCAGTGCAGGCGAAGATGCGGAACATGGGGGAGGCCTGCACCGCCGCGAACCGGTTCTTCGTGCACACCACGGTGGCCGAGGAGTTCGGCAGGCGGCTGGCGGAGGCGATGAGCGCGCTGCGGATGGGCCCGGGCCTGGAGCCGGGTACCGAAGTCGGCCCCTTGGTCGACGCGCCCAGCCGGGCCACGGTCGCCGGCCTTGTCGAGGACGCCGTGGTCCGCGGCGCCACGGTGCTGTGCGGGGGATCGGCGCCGAGCAGGCCCGGTTATTTCTACTTGCCGACCGTGCTGACCGGCGTCGATCCGGACAGCGAGCTGGTTCGGTATGAGATCTTCGGCCCGGTCGCGGCCATTCAGACCTTCGACGACCCGGACGAGGTCGTGCGCCTCGCCAACGCCACTACCTGGGGGCTTGCGGGCTATGTCTTCACCCAGGATGTCGACCGGGCGATGCAGGTCTGCGAGGACCTCGAGGTGGGGATGGTCGGGCTCAACGGCGGGGTGGTGTCCAACCCCGCGACCCCCTTCGGGGGAATCAAACAGTCCGGACTCGGGCGCGAGGGCGGCGCGCAGGGCATCGACGAGTACCTCGAGTACAAGCTGATCGCGATGCCGGTGCGCCCCGCGGGTTGACCCGGATGAGGGGCTCCGCCCGCGCTGGATCTGCGCGGGCGAAGCCGGATCATCTCGAGTTGGCGAGTGCTGACGTCCGCGGGGCAGCCTGCGGGCGCGGGGCCCGCTTGGCGAACGCGGTCAGGTCGAAGTCGGGCTCCCGGGCCTCCTGCGGGGTGGGGCTGTGGCCCTGGGCCAACAGTTTGCGCGCAGCGAGATGCACGCCCGCGGCGTTGAGGGTCTCGACCGCGACGAGTCGGCCCGCCGCGAACGCGAACACGGCGTGCCGGCCACGAGTGGGGTCCAGTCGGACCACCGTGTCGTCGACATGCGCGAGCACGCCCGCGATCTGGAGTTTGAGCGTGCCCTGCTGGGACCAGAACCACGCGACCGCGGCGTACGGGCCCGGGCGGCCGTGGAGCGTCGCGGCGACTGATTTGGCCTGGTCCACGGCGTTCTGCACGGACTCGAGGCGTAGCGCCAGGCCCGACGACTGGTGGGGGAAGCGGGCACAATCGCCGATGGCGAACACGCGCGGGTCGGCGGTGCGCAGCCCTGCGTCCACGACAATGCCGTTGTCGATCGTGAGCCCGCAGCCCGCCGCGAGGTCGGTCTCGGGCAGCACGCCGACGGCCACGACCACGAGGTCGGCGGGCAGCCGTGTGCCGTCCGCGGTGGTCACCGCGGAGACGGCGCCGTCAGCGGTCTCGTGTTCGATCACGGTGTCGGAGAACCGGAACTCCACCCCGGCTGCGCGTTGCTCCTTGACGATCAATTCCGCCATCTCGGGGGTGACGGCACGTCCGAGCGCCCGCGGCCCGGTCTCGACCACTGTGACCTGCCGGCCTGCGGCGGCGGCGAAAGCCGCGAACTCCAGCCCAATGAACCCAGCGCCGACAATCACCACTCGACGCACCGCCGTGAAGCATTCACGAATGTGGTCGGCGTCCGCCCTGGTCCGCAGAGTGACGATGCCACCGGTGCTCGAGGGCAGTGCTTCGAGCTCGCGGTTGATCGCGCCGGTGGCGAACACCAGGGCGTCGTACGGCAGATGCTCGCCCTGCCCTGTGGTGACGACGCGCTCGGTGCGGTCGACAGCCACGACCCGATCGTGGCGCAGGGTCGTGGGAGAGCCGGCGAAGAACCCGCCGTCGCGCAGGTTGAGTGCCTCTCCGTCGACCTTGCCCGAAAGGTACTCCTTCGAGAGCGGCGGGCGGCTGTAGGGTAGGTACGGCTCGTCCCCGACCAGCGTGATCGGGCCGCTGTGGCCGTCCTCGACCAGGGAGGTCGCGAGCTGGCAGGCGGCCTGCCCGGCACCGACCACGACGACGCGCGAGGTGCGATCGAACCTCGGGCCGTCCATCAGTACTGCGTCTCGGGGACGTGCACGACCAGCTCTGTGTCACCCGAGGGGCGAATCTGGCACGCGAGCCTGCTGGTCTCCCGACGTTCGGCGGCGGCCGCGTCGAGCATCTCGTCCTCCTCGTCGTCGACGGCGACGATGCCGAGGTCCTCTTGGTCGTCGATGTAGACGTGACAGGTCGAGCACATCAGCGAACCGCCACACTCCCCGACGATGCCGGGTACACCCTGGGACACCGCGGCCTGCATGATGCTGGCCCCCGCGGCGGCCTCGACGGTCGTCTCGGTGCCGTCCGCACCCACGAATCGGATCTTTGCCATCACGCGCCTCCTCGCACGTCGTCCCAAGTCACGGGCAGCTGCTCGAGTCCCCGGAAGGTGAAGCCGCGCCAGCGCGCGGCCTCGATGTCCACCGGCCGCAGCCCGACCAGCCGCTCGTGCAGCAGCGGCCAGGCGACGCGTCCGATCTGGCCCTTGGAGGCCCAGGTCCCGGCGCACAAATGAATGCCGCCTCCGAACGCCAGGTGCGGCTTGCGGGTGCGAAAGGCGTCGAACCGGTGCGGGTCGGGGAACTGGCTCGGATCGCGGTTCGCCGCACCCACCACCAGCATGACCTCGTCACCGGGCCGCAGCGACACCCCCCCGAGGGTCACGGGGGCGATCACGGCGCGGCCGATGGACTGGATCGGCGACAGCCACCGGACCACCTCGTCGAACGCGCCGACGAAGCCGGCCGGATCGGCGATCAGCCGGTCCCGCTGCTCGGGGTGCCGAGCGAAGGCCCACACCCCGTTGACGATCGTGTGCTGAGGCTCGTTCACTCCGCCTGCGATCGCCAGCTTGGTGTTGGCGCGCACCAGGAACTCGGGCAGATCCGCGTGGACCATCGCCGAGAGCATTGACTGATCCGGGACCGCCTTCACCCGAGCGATCGCGTCGGTGATGTGCTCCTCGGCCTCGGCGTTGGCGCGCTCATTGGCGGCCCAGACGTCCGGGTCGTTCAGCAGGTTGCCACTCGCGGCGATGAACGCCGACGACCACCGCTGGACCGCCGCCCAGCCGGCCTCCGGGATGCCGACGATCGCTGCAAGGTTCGCCGCAGCGAAGGGGATCGCAAAGCTCTGGACCAGGTCGGCGCCGGGGCCCGCTTCGATCACGTCCGCCAGGAATCGCTCACCGTTCTCCTGGAAGACGGGCAGCCAGGACTGCTCGATCGTCTTCGGCCGTAGGGCGCGGTTGACCGCGGACCGCTCAACGGCGTGCTCCGGGTCCCCTTTGGTCAGCATGTTCGGCCCGATGGCCTTGCGGACGAGGTTTCGGCCCCCCAACGGGGCGAAGGTGTCCGGATTGTTCTCGGCGAACCGGCAGGCCTCGAACCCGAGGACGAAGTACCGCTGCACGCTTGGTACCCAGACCACCTCGCCGTGCTCGGCACGCAGCCGGGCGTAGACCGGCAGCGGATCGTCGATCAACGCGTTCAGTGTGACCCATGCCGCGTCGGGCGCGCTGGTGGCGACTGCGCTCACTGTCTCCCCCTTCATTGGCGGTGAGGGTGATGGTGCCTGGCGCATAACCACGCGTAAAGCGCGGAAAAGCCGGCTGTAACCTCTACTGCGCCGAGGAAGCGGTCAGTCGTCCTGACGCGTACAGGGGCGCGGTGATGTCCTGGACGATCGAGTTCTGGTGGCTGTGCACCATGCAGAGATCCCGCCAGATCCGGTCGGTGCGGCTGCCGGTGGCGAGCGCGCTGCTGCCGGCCGTACGCATGAGGATCCCCTCGACGGTGCGCCACGCCTTCTGTTGGGCGGCGAACGCGAGCCTGCCGACGTGGGCGTCGTCGACAACCGAGTAGCTTCCCTCGTTCTTCGCGGCGCGGGTGCTGTACTCCAGGAACAGGGCGGCGGCATGGTCCAGTCCGGCGACGGCGTCCGTGAGGGTGGTGGCAGCGTCGGCGTACCAGAGCTGGTAGGTGGGGTGCTCGCCGCGCAGCACCTGCGGTGGGAGTGCGGTCTTCTTGGACCGCAACATGTCCTCGTACTCGTCGAGCATCGCGAGGGCACCGCCGACAGCCAGGTTCGCCAGCTCGATGCTGAAGAAGGCGATGCCGCGGCCGTTGTAGATCGGACTGCGGTGCAGCCGGTAGCCGGGAGTGCCGCCGTCCACGTCGATGTCGACGATCGTCCGGTTCTGCAGGACGAAACGGTCGGGGACGAACTGCTCCTCAACCACGACGGTGTGTGAGGAGCTGCCGCGCAGGCCCAACAGTCGACCCCAGTCGTCCTCGAGCGACCACTGGGCGCGGGGCAGGACGAAGGTGTGCACGGCGGGCGACCCGTCGTCGCGAGGCTCGACACCGTGTCCCAGGAAGTGCGTCGCGTAAGCGCCGCCCGAGCCGTAGGGGAACCGGCCGCTGACGATCCAACCGTCCTCGACCCGGCGCATCCGGCCCGTGGGCGCGGAGGTGCCGTTCGCCATGGCGAAGGGCTCGGCGAAGATCTCGCGCTGGGCCTGCTCCGGCCACCAGGACGCGAGCCAGAGCACGTGCCCGGAGCTGAGGGTGAAGCACCAGGCGGTGCTCATGTCACCGCGGGCGAGCTCTCGGACGACGGCCATGTAGTCGGCTGCGGGCAGCTCGTAGCCGCCGAACGTGCCGGGGCGCATGAGGTTGTACAGCCCGGCCTGGGCGAGCTCAGCGTGCAGCTCCTCGCTGGGGTAGTGGCGGGCCTCGGTCGCGGCGGCCTCGGCCAGCAGCCGCGGGCGGAGCGCCCGCGCAGCCGAGACGGCGCGCTCACGGTCGAGCGTTTCGGGCTGGCTCGTCGGGTCGAGGGAAGGGAGATCGCGGGGTGGCACCGGCATGACGGCTCCTCGGGGTCGGTTGGGGAAGGGACGGGACGGCTACTGGGCGACGTAGCCGCCGTCGACGCTCAACTCGACGCCGGTGATGTAGGCAGCCTCGGAGCTGGCCAGGAAGGCAATGGCAGCCGCCACCTCCTCGGCGGAGCCGACCCGGCGCAGTGGCAGGCCCGCGCCGAGCGCTGCCTTGTCGGCGCCCTCCAGCATCGGGGTGGCGATGAACCCGGGATGCACCGAGTTGACCCGGACCCCGTCGGGCCCCCAGTTCACGGCCACGCCCTTGGTCATGGTCCGGACGGCGCCCTTGGCGCCGTGGTACGCGGGGGAGAGGCCGGCGCCACCGACGAGGCCGAACATCGAGCTGACGTTGACCACCGCACCGCGGGCGGCCTTGAGCAGCGGACCTGCGGCCTTCATGCCGAGGAACACGCCGGTCTGCAGCACGTTCGTGACGGCGACGTAGCCCTCCAGGGTGGTGTCCTCGATCGTCCGCAGGTCGCCGACGCCAGCGTTGTTCACCAGAATGTCCAGCCGATCGAGCTGGGCGGCGATCCACCCGACGGCGTCCGCCCACTCCTGCTCGACGGTGACGTCGAGCCGCAGGCCGTGAGCCGTGCCGCCCTTCGCGACGACCTCGTCGACGGCATCGTCGAGGACCGCGGAGTCCAGGTCCGCGAGCACGACCGTGGCGCCTTCGGCGGCGAGCCGCTCGGCAGTGGCACGGCCGATGCCGCTCGCTGCCCCGGTCACCAGTGCGACCTCGCCTGCGAACCGGGGACTCATGGGGCGACCTCCTCTGTCGGGCGGGCGTGGATCGGGGTGGCGTGCTCGGCCATGGTGATCACGGAGGTGATCCCGGTGCGGTCGCGTACGCCCGCGAGGCCCGCCTCGACCTCGGCCAGGGGGCGTACCGAGGTGACGAACAGCTCGGGACGCAGGACGCCCTTGTCGAGCAGGGCGGCGTAATGCGGGACGGTGCGGTGGATGTCCCCGCCGCCGGTCTGTGAGCTCGCGATCCGCCGCGAGCCGATGGCGAACTCCAGCCCCGGCAGTCGTACCGGCTCGTCCGGCGGCACCATCCCGGTGGGGACGACGGTGCCGCCGCGCCGGGTGACGGCGAAGGCCTGCTCCATCGCGGCCGTGCTGCCTACGGCCTCGAGCGCCACGTCGACCCCTCGACCGCCGGTCAGGTCCAGGATCCGGGCCACGACGTCCTCGATGCGGTCGACGACGTCGGTGGCCCCGAGTTCGGCTGCGACGGTCCGCCGCTCGGCCCGCGGTTCGACCGCGATGATCCGCTCGGCTCCGGCCAGCACCGCCCCGGCGATCATCCAGAGGCCCAGGTGGCCGCAGCCGAGCACGGCGACGGTGTCCCCGGCGCGGACGCGACCCACCTCGAGGACGGCCCCGAGGCCGGAGGTGATCCCGCAGCCGAGCATCGCCAGGTGCGAGGGGGGTGCGTCGCTCTTGATCGCGACGACGTTGCTCTCCCGGTAGAGCATGGTCTGTGCCCAGGTCCCGACGCCACCGTCGGCGTGCACGGTAACGGTGGGATCGTCGGCGAGCGTACCCACCGCGCGCCCCATTCCGTCCCAGATGTCGTCGCAGGCCCCGGGGCTGCCCCGCAGGCAGGCCCGGCATCGGCCGCACTGGGCGGAGCCGACCACGACGACCCGCGTGCCGGGCCGGAGGCCGGTACCGAGCCCGACCTCTTCGACCACGCCGGTGGCGGCGTGTCCGGGGACAAAGGGGCGTGGGGTGAGGCCGAGGCCGTCGGTGCTGAACAGGTCGGTGGTGCAGAGCGCGGCGGCGTCGAGCCGTACCGTCAGCTCGCCGGGCCCGGGCTCGCGCAGCAGCAGGGTGGTCTGCGCGATGCCGCCGGATCCCGCCGCGATCATCGCGGGGGTCGCCGTGGGGCGATCGGACACGGTCCCTCCTCGTCGAGGTCGAACGTGTTGGGCGTTGCTGCACCAGACGGTAGGATCGTCAGACGAAAGCTTCGTTGTCGTGATGCGCACACCGAGGGACGTTTCCTGCACGACCGTCGGGGCCCATCCGTCCGGCAGCCCGAGGAGGGGCCATGGTCGTTGCCCACAGCGCCCGGTTTCGTATGCGCGACTGGGTGCGGGAAGCGACGTACCGGCCGGTCGGGCGGGGCGCCGTCGAGGGCAGTGTCCTACAGGTTGACGTGGACGGCTGCCGGCTTGCCGAGATCCACGCCGACGCGCACATTTCGCGGCGGGATCCGGACGAGGAGGCCGACCCCGCGTCCCGGTACATGCTGTCCCTGCAGCTCGCGGGGACGATGTCGCTCGCCACGGACGACCGCCACATCGACCTGCGGCCCGGTGAGTTGGGCGTCTACCACAGCAGCAGACGTGCGGAGGTGATCGGTCGGACGGGCCACCGGAGCCTGTGCCTGATCGTGCCGGAGGCCGCCCTCGGGGTGCCACGCAGGCGGGTGCTCGCGGCCGAGGGCGTTCGGATCCCGGCGGACCGCGGCCTGGTCCCGGCTCTGGTTCCGCTGTTGCGCGCGCTCCCGGGCGTGCTGCCCCGCGTACCGGCCGCGCAGGCGCTGCGGGCACTGCGTTCGGTTGGGGACATGCTTGCTGCCGTGCTGCAGACCGAGGCGGACCTGCGCACCGGCGGGCCCGTTGATCCGAGACGGGACCTGTTGGACCGGATGCTGTGGCACATCGACCGGCACGCGGGTGATCCCGGCCTTGACGTGGCGCGGCTCGCGGCAGCGCACTTCGTGTCGGTGCGCCACGTCCACGACCTCTTCCGCGAGGTGGGGGAGACCCCGGCGGGGCGGATCCGTTCCCGGCGGATCGAGGGCGCGTGCCGGGACCTCACGGATCCCGCGTTCGACGACCTCCCGGTGGCCGCGGTCGGTGTGCGGTGGGGCTTCGCGAGCCCTGCCCGGTTCACCCGGACGTTCGCGGCGAGTACCGGGACGACGCCAGCGGCCTACCGCCGCGACCGTCGCGATGTCGGCCGAGCGGCTGACTCAGGCGGGTAGGCCGATCGCCCGCGCGGCCGCCTCGCTGCTGCGCGTGACGTGCTCCTCGACGGCGGCCACGGCGGCCGCGAGGTCACCCCGTGAGACGGCCGCGGCGACGGTCTCCAGCTCGCCCGCCATCGCGAGGGCGCGCTCGTGCTCGAGCAGCCCCGCCCGGATCACCAGTGCGATGTCGACCCGGAGGTCGGCGAGCAGGGCGATGGTGTTCGTTCCGCCCGCCCCGCGCAGCAGCGCGTGGTAGAAGCGGTCACGGGCGCGCAACAGGCACGCGGGCCCCGCGCCGTCGACGGCCAGCTCACGGAAGGCTCGGGCGGCGTCCTCCAGCGCCGCGCGCTGCTCGGCCGAGGCGTGCTCGAGGAAGCGCCGGACCGCGAGCGCTTCCAGCTCGCGGCGCACCGCGTCGACCTCGGCGAGCGCGTCCCGGGTGGGGACCCGCACCCGGGCAGCGAAGTCCGCGGTCAGCTCCACGACACCCTCGTCAGTCAGCTGGTCCAGGGCCAGTCGGATCTCGTCGTTCGGGGCCCCGGATCGGGTGGCGATCTCGGTAAGACTCAGCTCGCCGTCGACGACGACCTCGCCCGCGAGGATCCAGACGCAGATGCGGTCCCGTAGCTCACCGTGTTCGGGCCGCGACGCCCGAGCGCCTTCGTGGTGCACGAGGCAGACGGTACGGGGTTCGGCCGGCGG
Source organism: Pseudonocardia lutea (assembly GCF_042658055.1). Taxonomy (NCBI): domain Bacteria; kingdom Bacillati; phylum Actinomycetota; class Actinomycetes; order Pseudonocardiales; family Pseudonocardiaceae; genus Pseudonocardia; species Pseudonocardia lutea. Next base: position 20,711 of record NZ_JBHSQK010000003.1, on the reverse strand, counting down.
GTGACAACGAGTCCGACGTGGTCAGTCGGCCCGTTGCCGCCACTCGCGGACGGCGAGGTCGGCCACCGCTCTGGCCGCAGGAGAGAGCCTGCGCCGGGGAGTCCAGGCGAGCACGACGGCCTCGCCCGCGGAGGGCAGCGCGACCGGCCGCGGCGCCAGCGGCAGCCCCTCGTAAGTGAGGTCCCCGTGCGGGCGCAGGACCTGCAGGCTGTATCCGAGACCCCGACCGACCAACGACCGGACCAGCTCGAAGGACGTGGTGCGGTAGCGGATGTCCGGGGTGACCCCGGCCCGGGCGAAGGTCTCGAGGGCGTGGTGGGCGCCGGGTGAGGTCTCCAACAGGATGAACGGCTCGGTGGCGAGCTCACGCAGGTCCACCTCCGGCGCGTCGGCCAGTCGGTGGTCGGCGTGCAGCACGACGTGCAGCGGGGTGGGAAGCAGCACGTGGGTGGACACGTCGGCGAGCAACTGGAGGTTGGACACCACGGCGAGGTCGACGGCGCCGGAGTCCAGCTCGGCGAGCAGGGCCTGGGTGTCGCGCAGGTCCAAATCGAGGCGCACCGACGACAATTCGGTGGCGCAGGCGTCGACGATCGGAGGAAGCAGCAGCGGAGCCAGACCGGACGTACAGCCCAACGACACCGTACCCGACACCGGGTCCTCGGCTAATGACGACAGCGCGGCCGCGTCCCGTAGCAGGTCCGCGGCCCGCCCGACGAGGTGGCGGCCGCTGGCGGTGAGCTCGACCCCGCGCGCCCGTCGCCGAACGCACAGCTGGCTCCCGAGTGCTCGTTCGAGCTCGGTGAGCGCGGTGCTGATCGCGGACTCGGAGACGTGCTGGTTGACCGCCGCGGCGCTGATCGAGCCCGTCTCGGCGACCGCTACGAAGTACGCCAGCTGGCGGAGGGTGAACCGCGGGTGCACACCCTGATCTTACTGAAGAACTACGGCCTCTTCCTTGAAACAGCCGAGGTTCTCGGACTACCGCAAGTGTTAGTACGGGCCTATCGTCATACAATCGCTGCCGGCTAGCGCGGCGCGAACTGGGTTCCACGCCTCGACGAGGAGACACATGAACGCCCCTGCCCCCGGCACGTCGGCCGCGCCGTCACCACGAACGGTCGCCACCGCGAGCTTCGTCGGCACCACCGTCGAGTACTTCGACTTCTTCATCTACGGGACGGCAGCGGCCCTCGTGCTGCCGAAGCTGTTCTTCCCGAGCGGGAGCACGTTCGCAGGCGTGCTGGCCTCGTTCGCCACGTTCGCGATCGGCTTCCTCGCCCGGCCGATCGGTGGGATCGTCTTCGGCCACTACGGCGACCGCATCGGCCGCAAGGCCATGCTCACGCTCACGCTGGTCCTCATGGGCGTGGCGAGCTTCTGCATCGGGCTGCTCCCCACGTACGCCTCGGTCGGGGTGCTCGCCCCGCTGCTGCTGGTGTTCCTCCGCCTGGTGCAGGGCTTCGCGTTCGGCGGGGAGACCGGCGGTGCCCTGCTCATGGCTTACGAGTACGCCCCGCCCGGCAAGCGCGGGTTCTTCACCAGCCTTCCACAGGTCGGGCCGGCGGCCGGGGTGCTACTGGGCAACGTCGCGTTCCTGCCGATCGCCGCGCTGCCGGAGGAGGCCTTGTTCTCCTGGGGATGGCGGATCCCGTTCCTGGCCAGCATTCTTCTGGTGATCATCGGTGTTGTGATTCGCCAGCGGATCCCCGAGACCCCGCAGTTCGCGAAGGTCAAGGCCACCCGAGGGGTGGCCAAGCTGCCGATCGCGGAGGCGTTTCGCAGGCACTGGCGGGAAATCCTGCTGGTGACGGGCGGTTTCCTCGGATTCGGCGCGTACAGCGCGGTGCTCTTCACCTACATGGTGAGCTTCGCGACCACGCACGCGGGCGTGAGCCGATCGAGCATCCTCAGCGCGGTTCTGATCTGCACCGCTGTCCAACTGGTCACCATCCCGTTGGGCGGCGCGCTGTCGGACCGGTTCGGGCGCGGCGCGCTCACGGCTGGCGGAGCAGTGCTCGCTGGGATCGGCGCGTTCGGGATGTTCGCCGCGGTGCAGAGCGGCAACTTCGCCGTCATGGTCACCGCCTACGTCCTGATCGGCGCAGGGATCTACTCCACCGCCTACGGCGCGCTGTGGGCGACGTTCGTGGAGGCCTTCGACACCCGGGTCCGCTACTCCGGCATGTCCCTGGGTTTCCAACTGTCCAACGTGTTCGGGTCCGGCTTCGCGCCGCTGATCTGCACGGTGCTGCTGCAAGTCACCGGTACCGCGATGGCGCCCGCCGCGTTCGTGGCGCTGCTGATGCTGATCTCCGCAGTCTCGCTGGTCTTCCTGGTTCGCCGGGCCAAGCGGATCGTGGCGGCGGCGGACGCCGAGCACGCACCGGACGCGGAGGCACCGGGGCCGCTGACATCTGAACCCGCCTAACATCGGCACCGCCCGACCAGACGAGGAGGGGCCCGGAGCGCGACATCGTCTCGCTCCGGGCCCCGTTCCGTGTTTGCCTCAAGCGGCGGGAGGGCGTGGGTGGAACCGACCGAAGCCGCCGCGGTAGTAGGCCAGCGGCAGGCCGTCGCCGATTCGGGCCGCCGTCACCCGCGCGATGAGCACCACGTGCGTGCCGGACTCGATGTCCTGCTCCACCTCGCAGACCAGATGGGCGTGTGCGTCGGCGAGCAGTGGGATCCCGCCCTCCTCGAGGGTGCCGATTCCCCGGAACTTGTCCTCGCCCTTACCGGCGAATCGGGCAGCGAGCGCGGCCTGTTGCTCAGTGAGGATGTTGACGGCGAACCGGCGGGCCTGGCGAATGGCTGCACAAGTGTTCGACGTCCGGTTGAGGCACACCACAACCGACGGCGGATCGTCGGAGAGCGAGGTGAACGCGCTCGCGGTGCCGCCGTGGAGCACGCCCTCGTGGGCGGTGGTGATCACGGTGACACCGGAGGCGAACCGCCCTACGACGTCACGGAACGTCCGGCGGTCGAGCACCCCGGGCGGTGCGATCTGGACGGACGGTTCGAGGGTCACGGGACTCCCCTTTCGGTCAGCGCTGAGACCGCCAGCGTGCGCGGTCTTTGCGCAGACCGCAATACCGTCATACAATCTGGGCGACTCAGGGAGGAGCTCACATGACTCAGCGCCCGCTCGAAGGAGCCGTCGCCGTCGTCACCGGTGCGGCCGGAGGGCTGGGGGCGGCGTCGGCCGCCCGATTGAGCCGGGACGGCGCCTCGGTCGTGGTCGTCGACCTGGACGGGGCTGCCGCGGAAGCGGTCGCCAAGGATCTCGCCGGGCCCGCGCTCGCCGTCGCCGCAGATGTGTCGAACGAGGCCGACGTGCAGGCCTACATGCAGGCCGCGGTGAAACGGTTCGGCCGCGTCGATCTCCACCATCTCAATGCCGGCATCCCCGGCACCACGGCGGCGCTGGTCGACGTGGAGGTCGAGGACTTCGACCGGGTCATGGGGGTGAACGTGCGCGGGGTGTTCCTCGGGCTGCGCGAGGCGTTCCGCCGCTACCGGACCCAGGGGGCCGGAGGCGCGATCGCCGTCACCGCGTCTATCGCGAGCCTGCGCGGCAGCTCGGACCTATTCGCCTATCACGCGTCCAAGCACGGCGTGATCGGCCTGGTGCGGAACGCAGCCGTGTACGGCGGGCCCCTAGGCATCCGGGTCAACGCCGTCGCGCCCGGGATCGTTCCGACCCCCCTGTTTGGTGGCGCGTCGGGTCCCGGTAGCGGCGGGGACATGGCGCGTCGCGCCGCGACCACGCCGCTGCGCCGCGCGGGCACGCCGGAGGAGATCGCTGGGGTCGTGGCGTTCCTACTCGGTCCGGACTCCACCTACATGACGGGTGAAACCGTGTCGGTCGATGGTGGCGCCTCGGCGGTCAACACCGTGCGGCCCTCCGGTGGCGCCGGCGCCTGGGACACCAGCGAGCTCGACGCGCGAACGGCTTTCCAGTGAGGGACACGTCGTGGTGGGGAGCTCCGGTCGGCCGCGGCAGGCTGGCCGTCGTCGCGGTCCACGGTCGCGACCAGGACCCGGAGACCATGCGGGACGTGGCGGAGCGGGCGGGCTACGCCGACGCCGCGTCGCCAATCACCTGGCTGGCTCCGGCGGCCTCCGGGCGCACCTGGTACCCCAAGCGCTTCACCGATCCTCGGGCCGAGAACGAGCCGGACCTCACGGCGGCCCTGGCAACCGTCGAGGACGCGCTGGCTGAGCTCGCGACCTGTGGCTTCCCCTCGGACCGGGTCGTGCTGCTCGGCTTCTCGCAGGGCGCCTGCCTGCTGGCCGACGTGCTCGTCCGGACCCCGCGCCGGTTCGCGGCCGCGGCCCTGCTGACCGGTGGCTACATCGGCCCCCCGGGCTTCCGTCCGGAGGTCGCGGGCGGGCTGGCCGGTGTGCCGGTGCTGCTCGCTACCAGCTCTGTGGACTCCTGGGTGCCGCTAAAGCGGGTGCAGGAGACCGCCGAGGTGCTCGCCGGCGCCGGCGCCCACGTCGATCTACGGGTCGACGACGACCCCGTCCACCAGGTCAACGACGCAACAGTCGGGGCCGTCCGCGCGCTGCTCGCCGACCGGCTCTGACACCCGACCCTCGGCGTCCGCAAGGCGCCCCGAGAGGACCACCATGACCGACATCCTGATCGCCCCCGCCGGGCAGCCCGCGACGACGCCGTCGCCGGACGAGCTCCTGAAACGCGCCGTCGCATTCCGTGACCGGCTCCGCGCGGGTCAGGCCGCCGCCGAGGAGGAGGGGGCCTACCCGGCCGAGCTGCACGAGGAATTCCTCGCCGCCGGCTTCTTCCACATCCTGCACCCGCGTCGTTACGGCGGACTCGAGCACGACCTGGAGACGTTCTTCCGGGTCGTCATCGAGATCTCTCGTGGCGACCCGGCAGTCGGGTGGGCGCTGTGCCTGTCCGCCGGGCACGCGTTCCATCTGGCGTCCTACTTCGGCGAGCAGGCGCAGGAGGAGCTGCTGGGAGGCGGTACCGCGTTCGTCGCGCCGTCGCGCACGCCCCCGACCGGTAAGGCCGTCCCGGTCGACGGCGGCTATCGCGTGACTGGACGGTGGGACTACTGTTCGGGCTCGCGATACGCGACCCATGCCATGGTCGTCGCGATGGTGCCCGGCGCAGACGGGCCGCCCGCGCAGCACATGGTCGTGGTCCCGCGTTCCGGCTTCACCATCCTCGACGACTGGGGCGGCGGGGCCACCCTGGGTATGCAGGGGACCAGCTCGAACACCATCACCGTCGAGGACGTGTTCGTTCCCGCGCACCATGCGGTGCCCTACGACTTCCGCGACCGGGACCCCGGCGCAGAGGGCACCCCGGGCTACCGGCTGCACCGCAACCCGCTCTATCTCGGCCGGACGCTGACCTTCTTCAACGGCGAGTTGGTGGCCACCCAGGTCGGCAACGCGTTCGCGGCGCTCGACGAGTACGAGGAGCTGATGTCCAAGGCGGCCAGCTTCCCGCCGCGGCGGCCGCGGGTCGAGACCCCGGAGTACCAGCAGTGGTTCGGCGAGATCACCGCGTTGGCAGACGCCTCGGAGATCGGTCTGCTCGGCGCCGCCCGCCGCTACGCGGAGCTCGGTCGCCGCTGGGAGCGCACCGGCGAGGTGTTCACGGTGGAGGAGGATGCCCGGATTCGCGGTGTCATCCTGCAGGCGGCCAAGCAGGCGACCCAGGCGGTCGACATCGCCTTCTCCACGGCGGGCTCGTCCGCGGCCAAGCGCGGATCGCGGATGCAGAAGTACTTCCGCGACGCAGCGATGTTCCGCACCCACATCGCCGCGCAGTACGACGTCGTGTCCGCCGCCTACGGCCGCTTCCACTTCGGCGCGCCGCTCACCTTCTGACCGGGAGTCGACATGCACAGCTTTCCCCGGCCGCAGCGCAGCCACCTACACGTGGTTCGGACACCGCTCGAGGGCACATGCCCCGAGTGCGGCGCCGCCGACCTGGCCGGCTACCCCGTCCTCGGCGAAGGCGGCTGGTGGTCGGTCGTCAAGTGCCAGACCTGCCTGGCATCGGTCCGGCGGGATCCCGCGCCGCAGCTCGGGTCGTTCACTCCACTCGGCAGCGCCTGAGCGCCCGACTGTCCAACGAAGTACAGGAGACACGATGTTCGGAGTCGACGTCGGAGGCACGTTCACCGACGTGGTGGCCGTGCGGAACGGACGCATCCAGGTCACGAAGGTGCCCAGCAGCCGGTCCGACCCGGCCGGATCGGTGGTGGAGGGAGCCCGTCGCCTCGGCGTCGCCGACAGCGCCGTGTTCAACCACGCGAGCACGATGGGACTCAACGCCGTCCTCGAACGGCGGCTGCCCAAGATCGGGTTCCTGACCACGGAGGGGTTTCGGGACATCCTGGACCGAGGGACAGTGCACCGCCCGCTCGACGGGCAGACCGATCCCGCCTGGCGGCGGCCCTTCGGGGACGCCGCGAAGCCGCTGGTGCCGCGGTACCTGCGTCGCGGGGTCCGCGAGCGGATGGGCGCAGCCGGGCAGATTTTCCGCCCGCTCGACGAGGACCACGCCCGCGCCCAGTTGGAGCTGTTGGCCCGCTGCGACGTCGCCGGGGTGGCGATCTGTCTGCTCAACGCCTACGTCGACCCCCGGCACGAGGTGCGGCTGCGCGAGCTGGCCCGAGAGGTCCTTGGAGCGGACGTCGCGATCTCGATCTCGTCGGAGACCTCGCCGCTGGCCAAGGAGTACGCCCGCGCGTCGACGACGGTGATCGACGTGATCATGAAGCTGCTGTTCGGCGAGTACTCGACCCAGCTGCACGAGGGATTGGGTGAGCTCGGATTCGCCGGCGCGCTGAACTACGCCGACTGCGCCGCCACGCTCCTGCCGTGGGACGCCGCCATGGAGGTGCCCTACCGCATCGTGTTCGCCGGCCCGGCGGCGGGCACCGTCTCCAGCGTCCGGCTCGGCGCGGCGATCGGGCGGACCCACCTGATCTGCGCGGACGTCGGAGGCACCTCCACCGACGTATCCCTCGTCATCGACGGCGCACCGTTCGTGCAGAACACCTTCGAGCTCGAGCACGACCTGGTGATCAATGCATTGTCCACCGAGGTCACCAGCGTGGGCGCTGGCGGCGGCAGCCTGGTGACCGTGTCGCCCTCCGGCGCCATTCAGGTCGGCCCGGGCAGCGCGGGCGCCGAACCCGGACCGGCCTGTTACGGCCGCGGCGGCACGGTCCCCGCGGTCACCGACGCCTGCCTGCTCATGGGCATCCTGCGCCCGGCGGGCTTCGCCGGCGGCGAGTTCGCGCTCGACGTCGACGCCGCCCGGGCGGCGTTCGAGGCGCTGGACACCCCGGTGCCGTTCGAAGAGCGGGTGCGCAGCGCCTACCAGCTCGCGGTCGCACACATGGCGGAGGAGATCACCAACGTTGCCGTGCGACACGGCGTCGACCCCCGCGACTTCAGCCTCGTCTCCTATGGGGCGGCCGGTCCGATGCTTCTGCCCGCGGTGCTCGACCTCGTGCCCCTGCGTGAGGCGATCATCCCGCCCTACCCGGGGCTTTTCTCCGCGCTGGGGCTGCTCTCCGCCGACCAGGTCCACTACGACAGCCGCAGCGCCTACGTCGTGCTCGGCCCGGACACCGCCGACCGCGTCGAGTTCGTGTTCACCGAGATGGAGAGCACCCTGCGCGCCCGGGTTGGCGACGCCGCAGATGAGCTGCCAATCCGACGCACGCTCGACGCCCGGCTCGTCGGGCAGTCCTGGGAAACCCCGTTCGTCGAGGTCCCGGACGGCCCCATCACCGCCGAGACGGTGCACGCCCTTGTGGAGCGCTTCCACCAGGCTTACCAGGCGCGTAACGGCAACCGGTTCGACGCTATCCCGGTTGAGGGCGTCACCTACCGGGTCCAGCTCACCGTGCCCGCACAGAAGGTCGAGTTCCCGGTACTGGCGCGGGCCGACGCGGACGGTGGGGAGACGATCCCCGACTCGGTGCAGACGCTGCACCACCTGACCCCCGAGCCCGTCACGGCGGGGGAGTTCGACCGGACCACACTCGCCCCGGGGTCGCGGATCATCGGACCCGCGGTGATCCGCGAGGAGCTGTCCACCACCGTCGTCCTGCCGGGCCAGCGCGCCACAGTCGGCGACCTTGGCGAGATCGTCATCGAGAGGACAGAGCGGCCATGACCCTCACCCGACCGGATCTGGACCAGACCGGCCTGCGTGCACTGGACGAGGCGGCCTTCCGGGAGCGCTACGGGTGCGACCGTTTCACCGCCTCGGTGCTCGGCAACCGCTTCGGCTACCTCGTCGAGCACATGAGCGTCCGGCTGCTCAACGGCGCCTTCTCACCCGTGCTGCGTGACTTCTACGACCTCGCCGCCACGATCAGCGGCCCGCCCGAACTCGGCTACCCGGTCCCAGCGGCCAGCAACGGAATCGTGCTCATGGCGGGTACCACCATCGACGCCGTGCGCAACGTCGTCGAGGAGTTCGGGGCGGAGCGCCTGGTACCGGGCGACGTCCTGGTCGCCAACGACCCGTACCGGACCGGAAACCACAACAACGACCTGCTGTTCACCCGGCCGGTCTTCGTTGACGGGCGCATCGCCGCCTTCCTGACGATCAACGCCCACCAGCTGGACATGGGCGGGGTGGTACCCGGCGGGTTCAGCTGCACCAAGCGCAGCGTCTACGAGAACGGGCTGGTCATCGCCCCCCAGCTGTTCGTACACGCTGGCGAGCCCGTGGAGTCGGCCTGGCATCTGCTGTTCGACAACGTCCGGATGGCCGAGGTGATCCACCCCGACCTGCGCACCCTGCTGTCCTCGCTGGAGCTCGGCGAACGCCTGCTGCTCGAGTCGGTGGACCGCTACGGCGTTCGCTCCGTCCACGGGGCGATGCGCCACGCCTGCGACGAGGCCGCCGAACGAATGGCGGACGGGCTGCGCAGCTTGCCGGACGGCGACTGGACCGGGATGGAACTCGTCGACTGTGACGGCGTGGACGACTCCGAGGAGTACGAGATCCACGTCGCTGTGCGAAAGCGCGGCGAGCGCGTCGAGGTCGACCTCTCCGGGACCTCCCGGCAGGCCCGAACGTCGATCAACGCAACCGCGCTGGACGTGAAGACGACGGTCGGCGTCGCGCTCAAGTACTTCTTCGACCCCACCGGCCGGTTCTCGTCCGGGCTGTACCGCAACGTCGACGTCATCATCCCCGAAGGGACGATCGTCAGCGCCCTACCGCCGGACGGGGCGGTGTTCATGTACTTCGAGCAGAACCAGGCTGTCATCGGCGCGCTGCTGCGAGCACTGGCAGGCGCCGTCGGCGAGGCCGCTGTGGCGGGGGACCGCGGCTGCCCGGACCTGCACACCGCCTTCGGGGTGGACGAGGCCGGGAGGCCGTGGGTCTCCGCCATGCAATGCGGCGGGGAGATCGGCCCGCTCGGTGCGAACCGTTTCGGCGACGGCGAAAGCCAAGCGATGACCTACCAGGCGAACGGTGTCGCGCCGGAGATCGAGGCCATCGAGTCGGAGAGCCCCGTCGTGGTCCTGCGACACGAGCCGGTGCCGGACACCGGCGGCGCAGGAACACATCGCGGCGGGGCCGCGATGCTACGTGACTCGGCCTGGCTGACGGAAGCCTCGCACACGCTGAATGAGCTGCGGTACAAGCGCGCCCCCGGGTTCGGGGTGTGCGGAGGCGGGACGGGCGCCACCGGCGGGATCTGGCACTTTCCCCCGGACGGCTCCGGTGTGCTTCCCGATCCCGGTGTCGGCGGCGAGGCATACCGGGACGCCGTCCCGTTGGCCGGGGTCATCGACGCGAACTCCCACCTGCCCAGCCGTGACGGCGAGTACCTGTACCCCTTCCGCACCACGGCCCACCCGACCGCCCCGCTGGCTGTGCTCCGCTACCGCACCAACGGTGGTGGCGGCTGGGGCGACCCACTTGCCCGGAACCCGCAGGCGGTCCTCGTCGACGTCCGGGACGGGTACGTCACCGTGAAAGGCGCTCAGCGCGACTACGGCGTCGTCGTGCTCGGCAATCCCGAACACGACCCCGAGGGCTTGGAGATCGACGAGGCCGCCACCACCGCACTCCGCAACGGAACGAGGACGAGATGACGAAGGCCGCTGTGCTGGTCGAGCTGGGCAAGCCACTCGAGGTCATCGACGTGGCCCTGGCACCGCCCGCCCCCGGCCGAATCCTGGTGCGTACCGGCGCGACACCCTTCTGCGCGACCGACGTGCTCAACGCGCAGGGGCTGTTCGGCAAGGTCCCGCCCACTATCCTCGGGCACGCGTCCACCGGGGTGGTCGAGGAGGTCGGCCCCGAGGTGAGCGGTGTAGCCGTCGGGGACCGGGTCGTGGTGCACGGCACCGCTGAGTGCGGCCGCTGCTTCTACTGCGTCCGAGGCCGCCCCGACCAGTGCTCGGTCATCTTCGACCGGCCCGCGGGCCCGCCCGTCGTCGGCACCCTGCCCGACGGTCGCTCGGTCACCGCGGCGGGCAACGTCGGCGGGTACGCCGCGATGATGTCCGCGGACGCCCGACAGGTCGTCCCCGTCACCACCTCGCTGCCCGACGCGGTGCTTGGCATGCTTGGTTGCGGGGTCACCACAGGCCTGGGATCGGTGTTCAACGTCGCCCGGGTCGTCCCCGGCAGCGACGTCGCCGTCGTCGGGTGCGGGCAGCTGGGCCTTTGGACGATCCAGGCCGCAGTGCTGGCCGGCGCCTCGCGGGTCGTCGCGGTCGATCCGGACGTGACGCGGCGAGAGCTCGCCGTGAGGTGCGGCGCCACCGACGTGGTGGACCCGGCGGAGGCGGACCCGGTAGAGCAAGTCCGCGCACTCACCGGCGGATACGGCGTGTCGTACGCGATCGAGACGGCGGGCCCGACCGACGCTCAGCGGGACGCGTTGCTGATGACCCACCGGGCCGGAACCGTGGTGCTGACGGGCTGTGCGCCCACCGGCTCCCAGGTTGTGTTCCCTCAGGTGCCGCTGGCCATCCAAGGCCGCGCTGTGCTGAGCAGCCAGAACGGGAACGTTCGCATGCATCACGACATCCCGCGGTACGTCCGGCTGCTGGAGGAGGGCCGGATCGACCCGACCCCCATTCTCACCCGCACGTACAAATTGGAGCAGATCAACGACTCGCTCGCGGATTCTCGGGACTTGCGCGGCGTGACCACCGTGCTGATTCCGTGACCGCGGGAACCGCTCAACTGCGAGACGAGGTCGCTCTGGCGACCGGCACCGGCTTGAGAAGCGGGCCGGTCACGGCGCAGCGCTTCGTCGCTGAGAGGCCGCGGGTGGTCCGCCGCCGTCTGCGCGCGGACGACGTGAGCTGCTTCGTCATCGGCCGGGTGTTCAGCGTCAATGACGGCTTCGCCGCCTGACTTAAGGAGGACTACGTGCTCACCCACACCGTGCTGTTCCGTCTCCGTCGACCGGTCGACCCGGCCGCGCGGCAGAAGCTGATCGCAGGGCTGCACGCCTTCGGGACCGAGGCACCGTTCGCCGCCGGCCCCGTCTCGGTCGAGACCGATCTGCAGCTTCGGGACGCCGCCAACCCGCGTGTCGCAGACGTCGCCTTGGTGACGACCTTCGGCACCACCGAGGACTTCGCCGCGTACCTCGACCACCCGCTGCACCGGGCCATGGTCGCGGACCTGCTCGAGCCCCTGTGCGAGAGCTGGCTGTCGGTCCAGAACGAGACGGCGTGAAAATCGGTCTGCACCTGGCCGACCTCACTTGGGGGGCGGGCCGGCCACGTTCGCGGACGACCTGACTCGGGTCGCTACGGAGGCCGAGGCCGCGGGGTTCGACCGGATCAGCGTGATGGACCACGTGTGGCAGACTCGCCGCCCACGGTCCTCCGGAGCACGACATGCTCGAGGCCTACACGCTGCTCGGGTACCTCGCCGCCCGCACCGCGCGGGTCGAGCTGGTGCCGTGGGTGACCGCGGTGACCTACCGGGAGCCTGGGCTGCTGGCGAAGCTGGCCAGCACGCTGGACGTGCTCTCCGGCGGCCGGGCCTGGCTCGGCCTGGGAGCGGGCTGGAACGCGGAGGAGGCCGCCGGGCTGGGGCTGCCGTTCCCGCCGCTCGCCGAGCAGAGGCGGCCGCGACGATCGAGCCGGTCGAGCAGGCCCTTGACGAGGAAGAACAGCGCCCGCAGGCCCAGCAGCGCGAAGGCGTTGGCCGTGAAGACGATGTAGGGCTCCTCGGTCACCCCGAAGACAGCGGGGATGGAGTCCAGGGCGAACAGCAGGTCGACGCTGCCGATCGCGATGAGCACGATGAAGAGCGGGGTGACCATCCGCCTGCCCTCGAGGCGGGTGGTGAGCCGACCACCGACGTAGTCGGGAGTGACCGGCAGGAGGCGGCGGGCGGCCTTGACCATCGCGTTGCCCTCGATGTCGGGATCCTCGTCGCGGTGCCGGAACAACTGCACGGCCGTGTAGATCAGCAGCAGGCCGAAGAGCAGGAACATGAAGGAGAACAGCGACAGCAGCGTCGCGCCCACCGCGATGAAGATCGCCCGCATGATCAGGGCGAGGACGATCCCGAAGGTGAGCACCTTGTGCTGGTGCTCCTCGGGCACCGCGAACGTCGTCATGATGATGACGAAGACGAAGAGGTTGTCGACCGACAGGCTCTTCTCCACCACGTAGCCGGCGAAGTACTCGGTGCCGGGGCCGCTGCCGTAGGCGAGGGTGAACCACACGCCGAACACGACGGCCACCGCGATGTAGAACACCGACCACGCGGTGGCCTCGCGGAAGCCGACGCGGTGCGGCCGGACCGCGGCCAGCACGAGGTCCACGGCGAGCAGGGCCAGCACGAAGGCGATGGTGAGCGCCCAGGTCCGCCCGCTGATGTCGAGCACGCCGGTCTCCGTCCTGTCGGTCGGTGGGTAGCCTCACGCCAGTGCCGGCGTGCCCGCAGGTGGGGGTGCTCGCCGGATCGACGGCTAACCCGGCGGCACGGTGGTCAGGAGGCGAGGTCGGCGGACGTAGCGTCCGATGCGTTCTGTCGAGTCGAGGTGCGCGGCGGCAACCCGGGCGCACAAGACGCAGAGCGGCCCCACGACCAGAACGACGGGCATCGGGCGGATAGTGACCGAAGGCTCTAGTCGCCTTCCTCGCGCGGGAAGACGGTGAACCGGCCACTCCGTCGGCGCAGGGAGGTGGCGAAATGGGAACCTACTGAGCCATCGTGACCGCCAGCATCGCCGCGCTGGTCTCGTTCGGGGCAGTCGGGGTGGCCAACGCCGCGCCGGCGGCTTCAGCACGGGTCAACTCGTACGTCGCGCTGGGCTACGCCGAATCGATGTCGGCCGTTGAGGCCGTCGCCGCGACCACCCAGCAGGACGCAGTAGTCGGGGCGAGAGCCGCCTGTCAGGCGCATAACGCCAGCGACTGCGGTGCCCCATCTGGGTCCACAACGGGTCGGTGAGCCCAGCGGCGGACAACCCGTATACCCCCGGAAGCCCGTCCGGCCCTTGGGGCACCGGCTGGGGCCCCAGCGAGGACGTCGCCAAGCGGCAGGCGCAACGTATCTGCCAACAGAACGGTGGAACAGCCTGCATCGTCCGCGTTACCTATTCGTCCCCCGGGAACGACGACGGACAAGTCGAGGTGGCGGCCCCGTCTGACCGAAAAGCGCCGGATCTACTCCGTGGGCCGCGCTGTGGTCGGCCTGATTTACCTAGGATTCAACCCATTTCTTCATCAGGCGAACGGCGGTCATTTCATGAGGAGTGGTCGATTGGCGCGCATCAAGTCGGCTGCCGCGCCGGCCGGAGTCGGCATGCACGTCGCCGCCGTCGTTCGCCGATGCCACATCTGCTCTTCGGAGTTGTCGGTGTGTCCGCTTGGGGCGCCCGAACTGTGACACTGTGAGACAGTACTTTCGCTGGGGCGTGGGCCATAGCTGGCCGAGGAAGCAGGTGGTCGACGGATGACCCGCGTTTCTCGCCCTGCTTGGTGTGTGGCGACGCCGGTGCAGCTGGAGGATCTGCTGTGGTTGGCCTATCGGAGTGCCTCGGCCGGGTCGCGCAGGCACGGCGGTCTGGCGGCAACAGGTGCGTGGGTCCTCGGGCGTCGGGCTGGCCCTGTGACGGGGCGGTTGGAGCAGCCGGTGACGAAGGCGCTCGCCGAGGCGGAGATGTGGGCGGCGAGCACGGTGGGGGAGCCGACGGCGGTCCTGCGGTCGGTGTGTCAGCAGCTTGAGGTGCCGTATGTCGAGGCGCAGGCCGTCGGGGCGCGTTGGGCTGAGGGTGTGTACCGGGCGCTGCGGTGGCTGACTCGCACCGGCGGGGAGCCGTGTCCGCTCGAGTTGCCGGTGCGTGGCAGGGACGGGCGAGTGCTGTCGGTGGACGAGTTGGTGGAGTGGGCGATCAGCACTGCCCCGCACAAGGCGTGGGAGCCGGAGGATCGTGCGGCCCTGCGCCGCCGTGCCGAGGTGAAGGCGCAGCGGTCGCGGGAGCTTGCAGGTCTGATCGAGGAGACTCGTCGGCGGGCGGCCTCCTAGCGGTCGAAGGCCAGGTCGGTGTCGTGGGTCTGCTCTGCCTCGTGGTCGCGTTGTGACCAGAGCGTGAGCTGGGCGGCGCGTTCGGCCTGTTCCTCCGCCTCGTGATCGGCGTCGAAGGCGTCCCTGGCGTGGATCTCCGCGAGGGCCAGCTGTGCCCGTCGGATGGCGTCCGTGGTGCTCTCGAAGGTTGTCTCCAAGCTTGTCGGTTCGCGGCGGCGAGGTGCCGGGTCGGCGCCGCGGGTTGTGTCGACGTTGTCGGCGAGGTCGAGTTCGGTGATGGGCCGATGCTGGTCCTCGTGTGCCTGTTCGTGCAGGTGGGCTTGTAGCCATTCGTCGGCGGTGACGGCGGGTTCGGTGTCGAGTCTGACGCCGCGGGCGGAGAGTTCGGCGCGGGCTCGTTCGGCTCGGTCTCGGGTGCCGATGGTGTGCAGGTACCAGGCGGCGCGGGCGTCGTCGATCGCCTCCAGCTCGGTGGCGTGCGCGCTGAGCGCGGCGGCCTGCTCGCGGGCGCGGTGTGCGGCGTCGCGGAGGCGCTCGGCTTCGGTGGGGTCGGTGAGGGCGGCGGCGTGGGCGGTCCAGATTTCGGCGTCGGTGTGGTGGGCGTGGATGCGGCGGTGGGTGTCGGCGAGTTCGTCGGCGACGTAGTCGGGTGCCCAGTCGAGTTCGCGCGTGTAGGCGGCGACGCGGACGCGGAGTTGCCCGTCGGTGGCTTCGGCTTCGTCGGCGCCGTGGTCGGGCAGGTCGAGCGCTTGGTGGGCGGTGCGCCAGAGTGCTGCCTTCTCGGCCAGCCCGGCGGGTGGGGCGGCGCCGAGGGGGTCGGCGGGCTGGTCGTGATCGGCGAGTTCGCGGTAGGCCGCGGCCCAGCCGGCCTTCTCGATCCATGCCGTGCGGGCGTGTTCGTCGTCGGGGACGGGGCCGAGGGCGTCGATGGCCCAGGCAGGTCGCTCGTCGGCGGTCGTGCGGCCGAGGGTGTGGCGGCGTTCGTCGGCGGCGTGAGCGTGGCGGTGAAGGAGCTGGTGCCATTGGTCGGGCAGGCCGTCGGGGACGAGGTCGGCGGCGGAGTCGATGGCGGGGGTGAGTTGGCCGTCGAGGCTGGTGCGGATGCGGTGGTGCAGGACCTGGGCGGGGGAGCGGGCGGTGCCGAGGGTCTGCACCCGGACGGCCTTCTCCAGGGAGTCGGCGGGGTCGTGTCCGGCCAGCTCGACCCGGCCGAGGAGCTGGTCGAGGGCGTCCATGGCGGGGTCGGCGGCCAGCGCGAGTCGCTGGTCGGCGGTCAGGGCGCCGGTGTGGGTGAGCTGGTCGAGGTGGGTGGCGGTGCGGCCGGCGAGGACACGGTTGACGCCGTCGGCGAGCCGGTCGAGGTGGCGCTGCATGGAGGCGGCCTGGTCGAGGGAGTCCTCGTGTTCGGCGAGCGCGGAGAGGCGCAGGTCTTGATCCAGGATGTCGGCGAGCACGGCGCGGCCGGCGCGGGCCTCGACGGTGGTCACTTCCCCGATGGGTGAGTCCTCGCGTCGGTGGGTGGTGACCGCGTAGGCGGTGTTGCGCTCCCGGCCGCGGGTGAGCCCAACGTAGGTGGCGGGCAGGTCGCTGCCGGGGCCGATGACGGCGTGCGCGGTGTCGACGGTGCAACCTTGGGCGGCGTGCACGGTGGAGGCGTAGCCGAGCGCGAGATCGTTCTGGACGTAGGCGGGCGGCAGCGTCAGGGACGCACCGGTGGGGTGGGCGACGCGCAGCGATCCGTTGTCGAGGACGTCGGTGACGCGGTAGGTCTCGCGGTTGATCGGGGCGCGGGTGTTGCCGTGCTGGCCGAGGAGCTCCCAGCCGTTGCGGCGGGCCTGGACCAGATCCCCGACCCCGGCGGTGGTGCCCTGCGCGGTGAGCTCGACACCGGTCTCGTGGACGTGGCCGAGCGCGACGAGCTGGGTGCGGAGCTGGGTGGACAGGCGTGCGGCGGCTTCGTTGGAGCCGACGAGCAGGATGGAGTCCTTGCCGGCGAGGGTGTCGGCGAGCCAGGCGCGGGCGGCCTTGGCCTCGGCCTGTTCGCGGGGGCCGGCGTCGATGATGCGGCCGTGGCGGTCGTAGTCGGCGATGGCGGTCTGGTCCCCGGCGCGTAGGCGGAGGGAAGCGTCGCGTTCCCAGGGTTGGGTGAAGCGGCGGACCTCGGCGAGGTGGTAGCGCAGGCCGTGTTCGGCGAGATCGGCGAGCGCGCCGCCGGGCCCGACGGCGGCGAGCTGACGGGGGTCGCCGACGAGCAGGAGCTTCGCCCCGGCCTGGGTGACCCTGTCGTGGATGGCGGTGAGATCGGTGGTGGCGGCCATCCCGGCTTCGTCGACCACGACCAGGCTGTCGCTGCTCAACTGGGTGTCGCTGGCCAGCCAGCGGGCGGTGTTGACCGAGGGCAGCCCTTCGTCGGTGAGCACGTTGGCGGCTACCTGGGACGGGGCGAGCCCGATGATCTCGCGGCCGGACGCGGTCCAGGCTTCGGCGATCGCGCCGACGGTGAACGACTTTCCCGTTCCCGCGGCCGCGGACAGGATTTCGACCCGAGCGCTCGAGGACAGGATCCCGATGACCGCGGCCGCCTGGTCGGCGCCGAGCTCGTG
Organism: Pseudonocardia lutea; assembly: GCF_042658055.1. Classification (NCBI taxonomy): domain Bacteria; kingdom Bacillati; phylum Actinomycetota; class Actinomycetes; order Pseudonocardiales; family Pseudonocardiaceae; genus Pseudonocardia; species Pseudonocardia lutea. The sequence goes on along the minus strand of NZ_JBHSQK010000003.1, from coordinate 3,572 downwards.
GCCGGACTCGGCGAACCGCGACACCACGGCCTGGGCTTGTTCGGCGGTGAGCGCGGGGGCGCCGCGTTCGACGGCGGCGAGGCGCAGGTGTCGTTCGGCGGCCATCTGCCCGACGGTCGTGTACTTGGCCCCGCCCGGGCGCTGGTAGACCGAGCGGCCGTCGGCGAGGGTCAGCTCTGCGGGCATCGCCGCGGTGTCCTCGTCGGGAGCGGAGAGTCGCACGGCGCGGTCGAGGGCGTGGTCGGTGAGCTGGTCGAGCAGCGTGCGGATGTCGGCGGGGTCGAGGGCGAGCCCGGCGGGCAGCGCGTCGGAGATCGCGCGGGTCAGATCCGAGCGGGTCCAGGACTGGCGACGCTCGGCGGCGGTGGTGAGCGCGCGTTCGATGGCATCCTCCGGAGACCAGCGCTCCGCGTCCGGCTGCCGCTGCGCCAGGGCCAGGACCGTGTGGGCGACCTCGGCGAGCCCGCCGGTAACGGCGGTGCGGGTCTCGGCCTCCCACCGGTCCAACCGCTGCTCGAGGGTTTCGGTGTTGTGGGCTTTCGCGGCCCGGGTGGCCAGGGTGGCCTGCTGGGACAGCCGGGTGCGTTCCAGGGGCGAGGGTTCGCGGCCGAACCGCTCGGTGAAGGCGTCGACGTAGGTCTGGGTCTTGGCGGTGATCGCGCGGCGGCGGGAGGAGAACAGGTCCAGCACCTCCCGGCGGATCCCGGTGATCTCCCGGCCGTGGCCGTCCGGGCGGGCGGCGAACCGCACCCCGAGCGCCCGCGTGAGATGGGATTCCATCACCCGTTCTCCCACGGCTCCCGCCGCGCCGCGATGGTCGTGAATCGCTCGCCCGTCCAGCGCCCGCCAGCTCCCGTCCGCACACGGCACGCGGTTGAGGATGGCTTGGTGGACGTGCAGCTGCGGGTCGCGGTCGCGGGAGTCGTGCTGCAGGAACTGGGCGACCACCCACTCATGGGCGTCGGTCCATCTCCCGGCGCCCCCGCCGTGGTGCCCGACGCGGGCGTAACCGGCCACGTCGGCGAGGTAATCGATTGAGGCGCGGGCGCCGGCCAGCACGGCGTCCTCCACCGCGCGGCGGTGCTGCCCCCAGGCTGCGGCGGCCTCGCGGTCGCCGGCGGCGCGGGCGTCGTTCTCGGCGCGCTCGAACGCCACCCCCAACACGGTGACCGACTTCGGGGCTGAGAAGGTGACGTCGATGAAGCTCACCGCCTGCCGGGCGGAGCGCTCGGCTTGGCGACGCAATTGCGCCCGCTCCTCCGGCCCCGCGTCAGGGCGAGTGGCGAGCAGGTCGGCGAGCAAGTCCTCGGGGGTGCGGTACTTGCGGTGCGCCGGCGCGAACGTCTCGGCCTGTCCCCATGTCGCCCGGGATCCGGTGGCGGGGTCTCGGGGATCGAGAAGATGGCTGTAGACGGCCTCCATCACATCCGCGTCCACCTCGCCGCGCAGGCCCAGCAGCTGCGCGCCCGCGCCGTACCAGAGCCCTGCCGGCTCACCGGCGGCGACCGCGCCGGTGTAGTAGCCCTCCCGGCCGCTGGCGACCGGCCCGGTCAGATACGCCACGTCATGCCCGGTGGAGATGCTCAGCACGACCACACCACCCTGCGAGGCGGCGCGGTGGAGGCGACGCGGAGCGGGGCCCGGCGGCCCGCGGGGCGCCCCTGGTGATCGTGATGCATAGGTGTGCGTCGGTTCGTGATCTTGAGTAGTTGATATTGAAAGCAGGGTTGTCGAGGCGGCTGGAGGGTCATGGCTGGTGGCTCCGGAGGTGGCGTTGTTGTTCGTGGCGGGCTTGGGCGAGGAGGTCGTCGGTGACGGTCGGGGGTGAGCCGGTGCTGGCCCAGGAGGCGGCGATGATGCGCAGCTGAGAGGCCAGCGGGGCGGTGTCTTGGCGCTGCGGCAGGTACTGGCCGGGGGCGTGGCGGGACAGCTCGCAGGAGCCCGCGGCGGTCTTGATCCGGCGCACCACGCCGGGACGGAGTCGGTCGTGCCAGTCCCCGACCTTCTGCCACGAGGGGCCTGGGCGGCCGACTGTGCCGGCGGTAATGAAGACCAGGCCGTAGGCGTCGTTGTAGGCGCCGCGCAGCCAGTGCAGCTCCTCGACGATGTCGGCGTGCCAGGCCCAGCAGGAAGGCAGCAGGGCGTCGGAGTAGCGCAGGTACACCGCGGCGAGCCAGTCGGCGAGGTCCTCTAGATCGGCCACCGCTGTGTCGACATCCGGGGTGCCCAGCCAGGGCCGGACCGGGCTCGCCGGCGCCGGCGGCTGGGCGCTGGTGGGGGCGGCGGCGAGCTCGGCGAGAGTGCCGGCCAGCTCGCGAACGAGGGCGTCGAGTTCTCCCACTCGGCGGGTGGTGCGCTCCAGGTCCCGGGAGAGTGCCACCACCCGTGCCTCGGCATCAGCCGACACCACGCACCTCCCACGCCCGCGGAGCCGGCTCCCGGCCCTCGCTCACTGATGGCTGCAGCTCACTGGTGCCGACGGCGAGGTGGGATGTCGCGGGAGGCGCTACGGGAGTGCTGGCGGGAGGCGGGAGATCCGAGTGGGAGACCTCCCGCCCGGCGGGAGAATTTGCTGGCTCGGCCTCCCAGCCCTCCCACTCTTCTTGGGCTTGGGTGCGCGTGTGGGTGCGGACGTCGCGGCGCTTCCACGCCATGCGCACCCGGCCGAGGACCGGTGGCATCCCGCGTCGGATGAGCAGCACCCGCCCGAACGGGAGGTTCGCCAGCTGTGCGGGCGCGATCACCGGGACCCGCCGCACGGTGCGGGACAGCACGACACCGTTGTCGTCGGTGGTGGCGACCGGCTCGTCGCGCTCGCCGGCCAGCGCCGACCAGTAGCCCAGATCGTCGCGGTCGCGGGTGCCGCCGAAGACCATGACCGAGGCGGTGTTGTTCAGGATGATCGCCGCGCCGGTCTCGCCCCACCGAGCGACGAGCTGGGCCCGGGACTGGAACGCAGCGACGATCGCCACCCCGCGACCGCCCATGTCCGCGGTCCACGACTCGAGCGGAACCGGCGAGATCAGCGCAGCCTCGTCGAGGGCCAGCATCAACGGCGGATCCAGCCGCCCAGACGGCTTCCTCGCGGCCAGGCGTCGAGCCTCGCGGGCGATGTGGCCGGTCAAGGCGCAGACCAGCGGCGCCACCTGGCTCTCGTCGGCGCCGAGCAGGTAGATCGTGCCCTGCGAGCGCAGCAGCTCCTCGACGTCCAGGCCGGGGAGCCCTCCGCGGTGAGACGCAGCCGCCGTGGCTGCGGGCGAGCTCAGCCAGCCCAGTGCGGGCATGACGGTGGACGTGATCGACGACCGGGTGCGGTCGTTCGTGGTCAGGAACTGGTTGGCGTCCTCGACGTAGGCCCGGATCGGTGACAGCCGCAGCAGCGAGGTGACCTCGTGCTTGTGCTCGTCCGGGTCGGCCACCCACGCCAACACCGTGTGCATCTCGCGTCCGCCGAGCGCTGCGGCGTGCAGGAATGCAGTCAGAACCCGTCGGGCCTGGGCCTCCCAGTACTCACGGTCGCCGCCACGAGCGACCGAGCCTGCCGCTAGGACGTGTTTAAGAAAGCGCGGCGG
>NZ_JBHSQK010000002.1:0-67372 GCF_042658055.1 Pseudonocardia lutea | reverse complement strand
GCTGCCGGTAGGTGCCGGCGGCGTGCCACGACATGCGGATGAACAGCGGGCCGTAGTGGCCCCAGTCGGCGGGCCACCAGTCCTGCGACGTGTGCATGACCTCGACGATGTCGGCCTTGACGGCCTCGAAGTCCAGCTGCGCGACGGCCTTCTTGTAGTCGAAGTCGTCGTCGCCGAGCGGGTCGGACTCGCGCGAGGTCTTCGTGAGCACGGACAGGTCGACCTGGTTCGGCCACCAGTCGCGGTTGCTGCGCGGCCGCTGCCCGGTGTGGGGGCTCGGGCCGGCGAGGGCGGGGTTCTCGCTCTCGCTCCGGCTCGCGGTGCTGTCGGTGCCCTGCGGGCTCGCGGACGAGTCGCGGGGCTTCGGGTCGGCCACGGCCGGGTTCTCGCTCTCGGGGGGCACGTCAGGTCCTTCCTCGGGGGGACGCCGGTCCGGGCGGGCCGGCCTGGTGGTGGGTGTGTCTGGGGTCTGGTCGGTGGGGGGCGCGCTCAGCGGCCCGCGGGCGGGGACTGGCAGGCGGGGCAGAGGCCCCAGTAGACGACCTCGGCCTCCTGGATCTGGAAGCCGCCGTCGTCGGAGGCGGTCAGGCAGGGGGTCTCGCCGATCGCGCAGTCGACGTCGCGTACCGCGCCGCAGACGCGGCACACGAGGTGATGGTGGTTGTCACCCACCCGTGCCTCGTAGCGGGCGACCGAGCCCGCCGGCTGGATGCGGCGGACCAGGCCCACGTCGGTGAGGACGCGCAGGACGTCGTAGACGGCCTGGTGCGACACCGACCCGAGCCGCGCCCGGGTGGCCGCGATCAGGGTCTCGGTGTCGGCGTGCGGGTGCTCGTGCACCGCCGACAGCACGGCCTTGCGCGGCGCGGTGACACGCAGCGCCGCATCACGGAGGGAACGCTCGATCTGCGCGCTGCTCTGCACGACACCGATCTCAGCACGAAGAACGGACTGGATCAAGTCCAGAAGAGGGATCGGGTGAAGAACGATGGTTCGGTCACGCACTCCACCGGTACCGAGCGCGTCGCCGTATCGTGACGCGCCTCCCGACGGGGGAGGATGGAGCGTGACCGGGAGAGGAGGGGAGCGTGACCGAGGAGGAGCTCGTCGTCGAGTTCGCGCTCGCCCGGCTGGACAACCCCGGGCTGGACCTCGAGGAGATCGCGGCGCTGGTGGTGCGCCGGGCCGGGTCAGAGCGCATGCTCCAGTTCGCCTCGCAGAACCTCGCGACCCGCGGCGAGCTGCGCGGGGCGCTGTTCGAGTCGGCGGTGGAACACGTCCTGCGGGTGGTGCTCTCCCTGCGGGACGGCGGGGACTGACGCCGTTCCGTCGGCCGAGCCCGTCAGCCGTCCGTCAGGTCCTGCCGCGGGAGCGCGCCGAGGGACTCGAAGGCCGCCCGGTACGGGGCGGCGTCGCCCCGCTCCGTCCACCGCTCGAGCTGGGCCGCCGAGCGCCGCGTCATCAGCAGCCGGGCCAGGTCGAAGTCCGGGGCGCGGATCAGCACCGGGGCCTTGTCGACGGTGCCGGTGGGGGTCCACCGCCACGTCTCGCCGACCAGGGCGACCGACGGGCCCGCGGGCAGCCGGTCGGCCAGCCGCCCCGCGAAGCGGTCCCGGACGGCCCACAGCCCCGGGGTGTCCCGGGCGCCGGGCGCGTGCAGCGCCCCGCGCAGGTCCTGCTCGTGGATGATCACGTCGCCGAGCGGGCGGGCGCCGTGGTCCCGCATCCACCTCCGCAGCGGCTCGGCGACCTCGTGCCACTCGGCCACGAGCTCGGCGACCGTGCGCCCGCGGCGCTTCTGCACCTGCGCGGCCGTCCACGTCGCGTTGTGGTCGTCCGGCTCGTCGCCCGCGACGACGTCCGCCCCGAGGCCGACCATGTGCGAGAACAGGTCGCGCACCGTCCAGTCCGGGCAGGCCGGCACCCGCACCTCCGGGTCGGGCGCGCCGGAGACCAGCTCGACGACCCGCTGCTGGGCCTGTGTCCACTCGTCGATCGGGTCCACGTCCGGGAGCCAACCATCCGACGGAGGTCCGCGCGAGCGCGTGTCGAGACCCCGCGGCCGGCTCCGACCACCTCCCGACGGCACCGTTCTCACCACAGGAGGCCCGATGGACTTCGCGCGGCACTGCACCGAGATCGTGACCCAGACCGACCTGCTCACGCGCGACGCCGCCGGCGCCGACCTGCGCGCGCCCGTGCCCTCCTGCCCGGGCTGGAGCCTCGGCGCGCTCCTCCGGCACGTCGACGGCGGGCACCGCTGGGCCGAGGAGATCGTGCGGACCCGCGCCACCGGCTTCCTCGACGACGCGGTCGTGCGGGACGTCCTGGGCGACGACGGCGGCCCGCTGCCCGCCGGCCGGTTGCGCGAGGGCGCCGCCGGGCTCGCGGCCACCCTGCGCGCCGCCGGTCCCGGTACCGCGGTCTGGGGCCCTTTCCACTTCCGCAGCACCACCTTCTGGGCCCGCCGCTTCGCCCACGAGACGCTGGTGCACCGGGCCGACGCCGCCCTCGCCGCGGGCACCCCGTTCGTCGTGGATCCCGAGGTGGCGCTCGACGCCGTCGACGAGTGGATGGAGCTCGACGTCCTTCCGCAGCACTTCGAGCTGCGCCCGGAGAAGCGCGAACTGCTCGGGGCCGGCCGGACCCTCGCGCTGGAGGCGACGGACGTCGGCGCGGCGTGGTCGGTCGACCTGACCGGCCCGGTCCTCAGCTGGCGGCGCGGGGCGGGCGGCGCCGCCGTGACCGTCCGGGCGCCCCTCACGGAGCTGCTCCTGCTGGTCTACCGCCGGCGCGACCGGGAGGGCCTCGAGGTCGCCGGGGACGCCGCGCTCCTCGACCTGTGGCTGCGCCACGTCGCCTTCGGATGAGCCCCTTCCGCGTGAGGTTCGCACCGTTCGGCGCCTGCGGGTGACCGGCCGCGGCGCCGGCGTTTCCCGTGTGGGTGTGCGGGCGTTGGACCTGATGCCGGCCGCCGACCGAGATCAACTCAGCGTGACCGGGCAACCCCGGAGGGTGTGTGGACGTCTTCCTCGCGGAAGGCCACCACACCGACACGAGGAGCGGCAGGCTTTGGGTACGCGGCGCTTCGCATCAGCCACCCGCACACGCACCGGCACACGCAGGACGGTCCTCGCGACCGTCGTGGCCGCGATCGGGCTCGGCGGCGCCCTGGTCGCCGGTCCCGCCTTCGCCGAGTCGCCCGCCGCGCAGCGGGCGCACGCGGAGCCGCTGGTCGAGGGCACGCCCTGCTCGGTCTCGGCCAGGGCGTGCGTGGACCTCGAGTCCCAGCGGGCCTGGCTGATCCAGGACGGGAAGGTCACGCGCGGCCCGGTCCGCATCTCGTCCGGCGGCAACGGCCAGGAGACCCCGATCGGGCACTCGCTGCGCGTCTACCGCAAGGAGAAGGACCACCTGAGCCAGGAGTCCCGGCTGCCCAACGGTGACCCGGCCCCGATGCCGTGGTCGGTGTTCTTCAACGACGGCGGCATCGCCTTCCACTCCGGCAGCCCCGACCGGTCCTCCGCCGGATGCATTCACCTGGAGCCGGCCGACGCCGAGGCGTGGTTCGGCTACCTGCAGATCGGCGACATGGTGCAGGTGGTGAAGGCGTCGGAGGAGATGGCGGCGCGCACCCCGCAGCCGGCCCCGGCCCAGCAGTAGTCCCGCCCCGGCGGTCCTCACCGGCGTCGCCCTGACACGCGGAAGCGGCCCGGCCCTCCCCGGGCCGGGCCGCTGCTCAGGGGGATCAGCCCGCGTCGACCGCCACCGCGTCGGCGGGTGCGGGGCGCGTGCGACGGCCACCGACGAAGCCGGTGCCGTAGGCCACCGCGATGGCCGCGGCCACCACGAGGTCCCAGCTCAGGCAGGCGATCGTGTACGGCTCGGGCGCGAAGGCGCGGCCCGGACCGATGTTGTGCAGCACGATGTCCCACACCGGGTGCAGCGCCCAGGCCGCCGCCAGCCAGTACGGCGAGCGCCGGACGCCGAGCACGGCCATCCCGCCGTAGATCAGGATGCCGACGACCTCGGCGGCCAGCCAGCCCCCGCCGGCGTCGCCCCGGGCGGCGAACACGACGTAGAACACGGCCGCGGCGATCAGCACGCCGGCGAGCAGGAGGCGTCCGGCGACGTCGCGGACGTAGCGGGACAGGGCGATGCCGACGAGCGACCAGAAGGCGCCGCCGACGGCACCCTCGACGAGCAGTTCGACCACCATGATCGGTTCCTTCCGGGAGCGGTCGCCGGGTGTCCGACCCGGCGCGGGGACGGGGACGGGTCAGGACCGGGCCGGGCAGTGGCCGGTGTACTCGGCGCGGCGCAGCAGCATCGCCGCGGCCATCGCGGGCAGCATCAGCACGTGGCCGCCGACCATGACGGTGCCCGCGGAGATCAGGCCGGCCCACAGCGGCGGGAACAGCACGAGGAACGGCAGGTACATCGAGGCGGCCATCTCGAGGGTCGCCCGCCACCCGTGGCCGCGGAAGCGCATCCACGCGCACATCGCGACGGACATGTTCGTGGCCATGATCAGGGCCGCCGGCTCGGTGGCGTGGAGCACCGGCGCCACGCCGAGGGCGTCGCCGGCCAGGGACCACAGCGGGCCGAGGGCGACCATCCCGACGATCATCGCCACGACCATCTCCAGGTAGTGGCGGACGAAGTGGCCGGTCGGGGTGGTGGGGCGGAGCAGCGTCTTCACGAGGAACTCCCGGTGTCAGGGGACGGAGGACGGGTTCGGGGTGCGGTCAGGGCGCGCAGCGGTGACCGGCGCGGGCGACGGCGGCGCGCACCCGCTCCGGGGCGGCGGCACCGGACACGCGCACGGTCCGGGCGGGCAGGTCGACCTCGACGGCGGTGACGCCGGCGACGTCGCCGACCCCGGCCGAGACGGCGCGGACGCAGTGCTCGCAGGTCATGTCCGGCACGCGCAGCTCGAGTACTCCCACGGCGACGATCCCTCCTCCGGTCGCGTCCGCCGTTCGGACGCCTGGGAGAAGGGTCGGCGGGACCGCTGTCCGGCCGCTGTCCCGGCGCTGTCCGGGCCGGCCAGGTCGGGACAGGCCCGCGGTCGGGTCAGTCCCCGCAGATCAGCGGGCCGGGACCCGTGCGGCGCCCGTCGGCCACGGCCTCGGCGAAGGCCTGTTCCCCGAGCACCGCCCGCGCGGCGGACCCGGCGCGGTCCACGTCCTCCCGCTCGACGGCGTCGGCCGGGTGCCCGGTCCGGTCCCGGTCGGCCGCGGCCGCCCCCAGCAGCCGGGCGGCACGGGCGGCACGGGCGGCCCCGCCCCGGGCGACGGCCACGCAGGCCAGTCCCTCGAGCACGGCGGGTCGGGCGGCGGCGCCCCCGAGCTCGAGCGCGCGGCGGTGGGTGCGGTCCGCGGGGTCGAGCTCGCCGGACAGCTCGAGCACGTGCCCCAGCTGGACGGCCAGCGCGGCCGCGAGCCCGCCGATCCCGGCGGTCACCAGGTGCTCGACCGCCGCGCCGAGCGCGCAGCGGGCGTCGGCCAGGTCGCCGCGGCGGCGCGCGACGAAGCCGCGGACCAGCGCCGCGAACTCCGCGCCCGGGCCCGCGCCGANGCGCCGCGAACTCCGCGCCCGGGCCCGCGCCGAGCGGCTGCGCGGTCTCCTCGGCCTCCGCGCACCGCTGCACGGCGCGGTCGCGGTCGCCGAGGAGCAGGGCGCAGTAGGCCAGCTCGGCCTGCATCCACTGCAGGGTCAGCAGCAGCCCGAGCTCGGCGGCGAGCCGGGCCGACCGCTCGATCAGCGGCACGGCCTCGGCGGGCCGCCCCGACAGGCGCACCGCGGTGCCGTGGTGGCCCAGCACCGCCGAGTGGCCCCATCGGTCGCCGAGGCGCGTGAAGCCCTCCGCCGCCCGCACGGCGAGCCGCTCGGCCTCGGCGAGCGGGACCGATCCGGTCCGGAACCCGATCTCGGCGCGGACGAAGGTGGCCAGGGCGAGCCCCCACTCGTCGCCGGCGCGGTGCAGAGCCTGCTCGGCCGCGGTCAGCAACTCCTCGGCGCCCGCCGGGTCGGCCCCGGTCACGCCCTCGACCGCCAGTAGGATCCGCGCGTAGGTCGCGGGCCCGGCCGCGCCGGCCTCCTCGGCCGCGGCCAGGCTCACCGCCGCCTCCCGCGCGCACCGCGGACTGGGGTGCACCACGCACGCGCCCGGCCGCCACACCAGGGATGCCGCCTGATGGGCCACCGCGCGGGCGGCGGGCGAGCCGCCGCCCCCGGCATCGTCCTTCGCGCCCTCGACCGCACCGAGCACGCCGTCGACGACGCGCCGGCCCTCGTCGTGGCGGCCGAAGTACCACCACCAGCCCAGCGCCCCGACCAGCCGCAGGGCGACGTCCGGGGCATCGACGACATGGTCGAGCGCCCACGCCAGCGCCGCGTCGACGTTGTCCCGCTCGGCCCGCAGCCGCGCGAGCGCGGTGTGCTGGTCGCGGCCCCGTAGCAGCGGTGCGGCGGCCTCGGCGACCGCCAGCACCGCCTCGGCGTGCCGGCGGGCGAACAGGGGCCGCTCACCGGCCTCGTCGAGCCGGCGCGCCGCGTAGGCGCGCACGGTCTCCAGCATCCGGAACCGGCCGTCACCGCCGTGGGCGTCGACGACCAGTGACCGGGCGACGAGCCGGCCGAGCACGTCCAGCACCGCCTCCACCGGCAGCGGGTCGCCCGCGCAGGCCGCCTCCGCCTCCTCCAGGGTCCAGCTGCCGCGGAACACGGCGAGGCGCCGGAACAGGACCCGCTCCTCGTCGTCGAGCAGGGCGTGGCTCCAGTCGAGCGTGGCCTGCAGGGTCCGGTGCCGCGCGGCCGCCGTCCGCGGGCCGGCGGTGAGCAGCGCGAAGCGGTCCGAGAGGCGCTCGGCGATCCGGTCCACCGGGAGCACGGCGACCCGGGCCGCGGCGAGCTCGAGCGCCAGCGGCAGCCCGTCGAGCCGCCGGCAGATCTCGGCGACCGGCCCGAGCGTCGTGTCGTCCAGGACGAAGGCCGGGCTGGCCGCCCACGCCCGCTCGGCGAACAGCCGGACCGCGTCGTTCGCGGCCAGCTCGGCCGGGGCCGCGCCGACCGGCGGCACCGGCAGCGGGCGCACCGGCAGCTGTACCTCGCCGGGCACCGCCAGCGCCTCCCGGCTGCTGGCCAGCACGTGCACCGAGGGGCACCCCGCCAGCAGGCGCTCCAGCAGGACCGCGCAGGCGTCCACGACGTGCTCGCAGTTGTCGACCACGAGCAGCAGGCGGCTGCCGCGCAGCGCGCCCACCAGCCGTTCCGCCGGATCGACGGCGGCGTCGCCGGCCAGCCCCAGCGCGTCGACGACGGCGGCCGGGACCCGGGCCGGGTCCTCCACCCCGGCCAGCTCCACCAGCACGACGCCGTCGGGGAAGCGGTCGGACACGGTGCGCGCGGCCTCGGTGGCCAGCGTCGTCTTCCCGGCCCCTCCGGGCCCGGTCAGCGTGACCAGCCGCCGGTCCCGGCACAGGTGCGCCACCCGCTCCAGCTCCTCGCCGCGCCCCAGCACGGCGGTCAGCCGCGCGGGCAGCGGCGCGGAGGGGCGCACGTCGGCGACGGCGGGCGGGTCCAGGTCCGGGTGCCGGCGCAGGACCGCGTCGTGCAGGGCCTCCAGCTCGGGGGAGGGGTCCAGCCCGAGCTCGTCGGCCAGCGCGCGGCGGAGATCGGCGTAGGCCTCCAGCGCCTCGGCCTGCCGTCCCGCGCGGAACAGGGCGGTCATCTGGTGCGCGCGCAGCCGCTCGCGCAGCGGGTGGGCGGCCACCAGCGGTTCCACCTCCGCGAGGACCTCGGCGTGCCGCCCGGCCGCCAGCCGCAACCGGGCGCGCTCCTCGACCGCGGTCAGCCGGAGCTCCGCGAGCCGGGCCTGCTCGGGAGCCGCCCAGCCCTCCCCGGCGTACTCCGCCAGGGCTTCGCCGCGCCACAGCGCGAGCGCCTCGGTGTAGAGCGCCTCCGCACGGTCCTCGTCGGCGCGGCGGGCCTGCTCCACCAGCTCGGACGCCCGCAACGCGTCCACCCGCGCGGGCTCGACGTCGAGCACGTACCCGGGCGCCCGGGTCACGACGACGCCGGGCGCTCCCGCCGCAGCCAGGGCCCGGCGCAACTTCGAGACCCGGGTCTGCAGCGCGTTGCCGGGGTCCTCGGGGAGCCGGTCGCCCCACAGGTCGTCGATCAACCCGCTGGCCGGGACCGGGCGCCCGGCCCGCAGGGCCAGCAGCGCGAGCAGGGCCCGTTCCCCGCTGCGGCCGACGGTGCACTCCGCCCCGCCCACCACGACGCTGACCGGGCCGAGGAGCCGTACCTCGATCATCGGCGCGGGCCGGCGGTCGCGTGCGAGGACCTCACGGCGACAACCAACCACGCCGCGGCCCGGCGGAGCCAGCTCCGTGAGGACGGCCACGGCGGTTGACACGGATACCTGGACTCTCCATTATTGGGGAGCGACGCTATCTGCTATCTGAGGAGGACCCTGATGGTGAGGACGGACGGCCGGCGGATGACCCACCACCACGACGGCGAGCTGGTGGTCTTCCACATCGGCATGACGATCAACCGGTGGTGGCGGGTGGACCAGTGGCTGCCGACCCTGCTGGCCATGGGCCCGATGCTGCGGGAGCTGTCGCGCGACCCCGACTCTGGACTGCTCGGCTTCCGGGCGCTGCTCGGTGCCGGGGGACCCACCGTGATCCAGTACTGGAGGTCGGTCGACGAGCTCTACGCCTACGCGAGCGACCGCACGGCGACGCACCGGCCGGCATGGGCCGCGTTCAACCGGCGGGCGCGGAAGGCCCCGGGTGTCGTCGGCGTGTGGCACGAGACGTACCGGGTGGCGGGAGCCGAGAGCGTGTACGTGGGCACACCGGAGCTGGGACTGGCCAGGGCGACCCGTCGGGTCCCGGTGACCGCGCGCGGCGACGCCGCGCCGCAGCGGATGGCGGACGGCCGGACGGTCGCGTGAGCCGGTCCGGCCGGAGCGGGCCGACCGGAGGCTCCACCGGTTGGGTCCGGACGTGCGCTCCGGCCGAGGTCAGGCGGGGCTAACATCGTCGCGTGGGGACCATGACACCCGCGGTCGAGGACTACCTCAAGACGATCTTCCTGCTGTCCACGCGCGGGGAGGCCGTCACGACCGGTGCGCTCGCGAAGGAGCTGCAGGTGTCCTCGCCCTCGGTGTCGGCCATGGTCAAGCGGTTGGCGGACGGCGAGCTGGTCCGGCGCGGCCGCACCCTCACCCTCACCGCGGCCGGGGAGCGGGCCGCGCTGCGGGTCGTCCGGCGGCACCGGCTGCTGGAGACCTTCCTGGTCCGGGCCCTGGAGATGCCCTGGGACGAGGTGCACGAGGAGGCCGAGCAGCTCGAGCACGCGCTGAGCGACCGGCTGGAGGCGCGGATCGACGCCGCGCTGGGCCACCCCACGCACGACCCGCACGGCGATCCCATCCCGGGCCCGGCGGGCCGGCACGACGAGAGCTGGGGCCAGGCCCTCGCGGTCGCCCCGGAGGGGTGCCGCTTCGAGATCGAGCGGGTCTCGGACCGGCGCAGCGACGCCCTGCGTTACCTGGGCGAGCGCGGGCTGCGGCCGGGCGTGGTGGTGGAGGTCGAGGAGCAGGACCCGTACGGCGGACCGCGGTGGGTGCGGGTGTCGGGTGAGCGGGTCGCGCTGGCACCGTTGCTCACCGGGCTGATCCACGGCCGCGTCGTCCGCTAGGTCCGGAGCGGGGCCGCCCCGGGAGAGCCGACGCGCCGGCGGCCCTGGGGAGGGGCCGGCCGGCGCGTCGGAATGGGTGCGCCCGGTTCGGGGGATCCGGGCACCGTGGGGAGCGGACGCTCAGCCCGCGAGCGCGGCGATCTGCGAGGCGATGTCGCCCGTGGAGGGCGCCCCGAGGTCGCTGGTGGGCAGCGCGGTGTCCTGCGTGTCGAGGTCCTGGTCCGAGGTCGACGGCAGAGCCGGCAGGGCGGGCGGCTCGGGCACCTCCGGGCCGGCCAGCGGCAGCGAGGCCTGCGGGGTGGCGAGCTCGCCGCCGGTGGCCGGCAGGTGGTCCTGCACGGCCGCGGGCAGCTCCGGCAGCGCCGGGCCCTCGTGGGCCGCCTCGTGCGAGGCCGCCGGCAGCTCGCCCGCGGTGGAGCTGTTGCCGCTGCTGTCGAAGGAGACGTTCGGGGCCTCGAAGTTCGCGACCCCGGGCACCGTGAAGGAGCTGAAGTCCGTCGGCAGGCTCGGGGCGGAGTCGAGCGACGGGGCCTCCAGCGCCGGGGCCTCGGGTGCGGCCGCGGCCTCCGTGGGCAGCTCGGGCGTCGTCGGCAGGTCGGCGGCGAACGCCTGGCCGGCGAAGGCGGCGCCGAGGGCGGCGACACCGGCGACGGTGGCCGTCGTCGTGAGCGTGCGCCTGGCGAGACTGCTCATGGCTGGGGGGTCCTTCCGATCGGGGGTAACCGGATGTCGAACGTCGCTCGACTCGCGTGTGGATCTGCGGGGCCAACGAAGCCGCCGTTACCCGGTTGTGCCCTCGGGCGGCTCTTCACCCGATGCGGTGGCCACAAAGACGCAGGTCACACGCGTTTCACCACGTCGGGGGAGCGGCGGTGCTTGACGCGGCGAACATCTCGGTGCCGTCACGGCGGGCGGTGCCTCGACGTGGGCACGGTCCACTCGGGATGATCGGGCGCGTGGGTGTTCGGGGACTGCTCGCGGCCGGCGTCGGCACGGGGCTGGGACTGGTCGGGGCCGGCGCGGTCGGGGTCGGCCGGCACTACGCCGACGTGCTGCTCGACCCGGTGCGCGTCGTCGCCTATCCCGAGCGGGTGCTGCGCGCCGACGGCGATGCCGTGACCCTGGCCGGCAGCCGGCTCGTCCGGCAGCCCGGGGTGTGGGGCCTGCGCTGGGCGGACGGGCTCGCCGTGATCGGGCGGGTGCTCTCCGACGACCGGCACGGCGTCCGCCGGGTCCTGCTGTCCGGACCGGTGCCGCCGGAGGGGCCGGCCGTCGTCGACGCCGGGCCGTTCGACCCGGACCCGGGGGCGCGGGGCCTGGCGTTCGGCGAGGTGCAGGTGGCGACCCCGCTCGGCCCCGCACCCGCCTGGGAGGTCCCCGGACCGCGGGACGTCTGGGCGGTCGCGGTGCACGGCCGCGGCGGCCGCCGGCGCGAGGCCCTGCGGATCCTCCCGGTTCTGCACCGGCTCGGCCTGCCGACCCTGGTGATCAGCTACCGCAACGACGACGAGGCCCCGCCCAGCCCGGACGGCCGCTTCCACCTCGGCGACACCGAGTGGGAGGACCTCGAGGCCGCGGTCGGGTACGCGGTCGGGCGCGGGGCGCGGCGGATCGTGCTCGTCGGCTGGTCGATGGGCGCCGCGATCGGCGGGGCCTTCCTCGACCGCTCGCCCGCCGCCGAGCTGGTCGACGCCGTGGTGTGGGACGCCCCGCTGGTCGACTGGCGGGCGACCCTGCGCCGGCAGGCCCGCAACCGGCTGCTGCCGCCGCAGCTGATCCCGGTCGCGACGGCGATCACCCGCCGGCGGATCGGCATCGACTTCGACGACTTCGACCTGCTGCGCCACCCGCCGGCGCGCCGGCCGCCCACCCTGCTCGTGCACAGCACCCCGGACACGGCGGTGCCGGTCGGGCCCAGCCGCGCGCTGGCCGCCGCCGGCCGGGACCTGGGCTGGCCCATCCGGTACGTCGAGGTCGGCGGGGTGGAGCACACCGCCGCGTGGAACGCCGACCCCGAGCGCTACGAGCGCGCGGTCGCGGCGTTCCTCGCGGAGGTCCTGGCTCAGGAGTGACCGTTGCGGGCGGCCGCGGCCGGGGACTCCGCCTCGAGGCCGACGTCGCCGGGCGGGGTCGTGGCCGGCGGCTCGGTGACCGGCTCGACGGGCTGCGGCCGGCGGGACAGCACGACCCAGCCGGCGACGGACAGCGCCGTGACGAGCAGGCCCGCGACGATCCACCACCAGCGGCGCGGGGACGGGGTGCCGGGGTCGATCCGGGCGGCCAGCTCGCGCCGGGCCCGGAGCACGCCCTCGTCGAGCCGTTCGCGGGCCGTCGCCGCGGCGGCCCCGACGACCGCCTCGGCCCGGCCGGCGAGCCGGCCCGCCTTCTCGGCCAGGACCGGCAGGTTCTCCTCCACCGTGTCGACGACCTCGTGCGCGAGCTCCTCGACCGTCCCGCCCAGCTGGGACAACGACGACGACAGGGCGGCCTCCGCCCGGTCGCGGGCGCGGTCGAGCGACTCGCGCGTGCCGGTGGGAATGCTCGGGGCGTTCATACGGCCTCCGCTCGTGGTGTGCCGGGGTGGCGTGCCCCACCGACCCTGGCACGATGGACGACGTGACTGCACCAGCCAACTCGAAGCAGACCGCGACGCTGCGGACGTCCGAGGGCGACATCCGGATCATCCTCTTCCCGGACCACGCCCCCAAGACCGTGGAGAACTTCGTCGGCCTCGCGACCGGCAAGAAGGACTACTCGCAGCCGAACGCGGGGGGTGGCGACAGCGGGCCGTTCTACGACGGCTCGGTCTTCCACCGCGTGATCAGCGGCTTCATGATCCAGGGCGGCGACCCGACCGGCACCGGCCGCGGCGGGCCGGGCTACCAGTTCGGGGACGAGTTCCACCCCGAGCTGAAGTTCGACCGGCCGTACCTGCTGGCGATGGCGAACGCGGGCCCCGGCACCAACGGCTCGCAGTTCTTCATCACCGTGGGCCCGACGCCGCACCTCAACCGCCGGCACACCATCTTCGGCGAGGTGGCCGACGCGGAGTCGCGCGCCGTCGTCGACGCGATCGCGAACACCGCCACCGACCGGGCCGACCGGCCGCTCACGGACGTCGTGATCCAGCACATCGACGTCGAGTAGGACCCGAGTGACGTACCCCGCCGGACCGCCCGACCCCCCGCCGGAACCCACGGCCGCGCTGCCGGCCTGCGCCCGGCACCCGGACCGTCCGACGGGACTGCGGTGCACGCGCTGCGGCCGGCCCGCCTGCCCGGAGTGCCTGCGGGACGCGGCGGTCGGGCAGCAGTGCGTCGACTGCGTGTACCAGGGCAGCCGGGGCGTCCGGCGGGGAAGGACGGTGGCGGGTGCCGAACCCGGCGGCCGCCCGGTCGTCGTGCCGGTGCTCGTGGCGCTCAACGTGGCGCTGTTCGTGCTGACCGCGGCCCAGGCCCGCAGCATCGGGTCCAACGACGCCGCGCCGCTCTTCCGCGAGTGGGTGCTCGTGCCGGGCCTGGTGGCTACCGGCGACTGGTGGCGGCCCCTCACGGCCGGCTTCCTGCACTACGGGCCGCTGCACCTGGTCTTCAACATGCTGGCGCTGTGGGTGATCGGGCGGGAGCTCGAGCCCGTGCTGGGGCGGGTCCGCTTCCTCGCGGTCTACCTGGTGGCGCTGCTCGGCGGCGCGGCGGCCGTGATGCTCTTCTCCTCGCCCGCGTCGCTGGTGGCGGGTGCCTCGGGCGCCGTGTTCGGGCTGATGGGTTCGCTGTTCGTGGTCGCCCGGCGGTTGCGGGTCCCGACGGGCCAGGTCGTGGGCCTGGTCGTGGTGAACCTCGTGCTGAGCGTGGTCGTGCCCGGGATCTCGCTGGTCGGCCACCTGGGCGGGCTGGTGCTCGGGGCCGCCGCGACGGCCGCACTGGTGCACGTGCCGCCCGTGCGCAACCGCACCGGGCTGCAGGCCGGGGCCCTCGTGGTGCTCACGGTCGTGGTGCTCACGGTCATCGCCGGGCGGGCCGCGGCGGTCGCCTTCGTGTGACCGCGAGGGGCTCCGCCCTGACCGCGAGGACGGCCCGACCGGACGCGCCGGGTGGGCCGGGGAACGTCGTCGGTCCCCGGCCGCCGGACTCACTCCGGCTTGCTGCACCCGCAGCCGGTGGGGCAGCCGTCGGTCCCGCGCATCGGCGTCCTGGCGATCATGGGTGATCTCCCCTTCCTCGTCGGCACGTCGAGCGTAGGAAGGCGGTCGCCGCCGGGGCGAGCCTCCGGAGGTGGCACGCGCGCCCGCGCGGGCTCGGCGGAGGGTGAGGACCACTGGGCCGTCGGGGTGATCAGGACGGGAGACCGCTCCCTGACGGCCGATCAACCCCCCGATCGTCGATCGTGCACAGGACCGTCGCGGTCAGGAGCGGCTGGGGAGGTAGGGCCGCACGACCTCGGCGACGTCCTCGGGGTCCGCCCCGAGGTCCAGCCGGCCCAGGACGACGAGCCGCTCCTCGCCGCCGACCAGCAGGTCCAGCTCGAGCAGGCTCGTTTCGCGGCCGAACCGCCGGGTCCGCAGCACGCGCACCCGCTGTACGGCGGGCCAGTCGACCGAGCGCGTGCGGGTGAGGCTGCGCACCTCGAGCCCGTGGTGGTGCAGGGCGAGCCGCGGCCGGGCGATCGTGCCGACCAGCGCGGCGTACCCGAGCCCGAGCGCGGCGACCCCGGCGATGATCCGCCCGGCCGGGTCCGTGTCGCTCAGCAGCAGGGCCACGAGCCAGCCGAGGGCGGCCGCCGTGAGGACCCAGGCGAGCGCGACGAGCCCCGGAGCCGGGGCCCAGCGATGCTCACGCATGGTAGCTGTGAGAGTTGTCCACAGGGCTTGTCCACAGTGGGGATGAATCACACACTTGTAGTTTCCCTTGGTCACAGGCGTGCGAGAAGCCATATGGCCTGGATCACGCAGCGTGACCGGGTGAACGGTTAGCGCCAGCGCATCGACATCAGCAGGGCGATGACGATCAGCCCGAAGCCGACGAGGAAGTTCGCGCCGCCCAGCGCCTGCAGGAAGGGGATCGCGTCCCGCGCCAGGTAGTCGGTGATCAGCCAGGCCAGCCCGAGCAGGCCGACACCCAGCATGATGGCGACGTACGCGGGATGGGTCGGGCCCTGGAGCTTCACCGGCTTCCGGTCGCTCGCCGGCGGGGTGTAGGCGGCCTTCTTGCGGACCTTGGACTTCGGCATCGGGGACCTCGTGGAGCTTTCTACGGGTGACGCGGCGTGGTGCGCGCCCGTCGGGCGCACCGCTCGTGACCACCGTATCGGACGAGCCGACGACGTGGGCCCGACGAGAGCGCCGCGGCGGAGCTCAGACCTGGGCGGTGAGGGCGGCGACCTCGTCGCCGAGCCGGCGGACGAGCTCCTCCGGCACCTCGTGCCCGGCGCTCGCCAGCCAGTTGGCCAGCATCCGGTGCCCGCTCTCGGTGAGCACGGACTCGGGGTGGAACTGGACGCCCTCGATCGGCAGGTCCTTGTGCCGCACCGCCATGATCAGCCCGGTCTCGGTACGGCCGGTGACCTCGAGCTCGACCGGCAGCGTGTCCGGGCGGATCGCCAGCGAGTGGTACCGGGTGGCGGTGAACGGCTCCGGCAGCCCGCGCAGCACCCCGACACCCTCGTGGAACACCTGCGAGGTCTTGCCGTGCAGCAGCTCCGGCGCCCGCTCGACCACGCCGCCCCAGGCCACGCCGATCGCCTGGTGGCCGAGGCACACCCCGAGCAGCGGGAGGTTGCGGTCCCCGGCGGCCGTGATGACGTCGATGCTGCGGCCGGCCTCCTCGGGGATGCCGGGCCCGGGGCTGACCAGGACCGCGCCCACCTCGCCGAGCTCGTCCAGCCCGGCCGACAGCTCGTCGTTGCGCACGACGACCGGCTCGACGCCGAGCTGCGCCAGGTACTGCACGAGGTTGTAGACGAAGCTGTCGTAGTTGTCGACGACCAGGACGCGCATCAGTTCCCGCCTCCGAAGAATCCGCCGCCGGAGGCCTGGCCGACGGTCAGGGTCACGGTCTCGTCCGGGTCGACGGACTGCCCGGCCGACGGGTCCGACTTGACGACCCGGTTGTTCTGCGACTGGTCGGACACCTGCGTGGCCTGCAGCTGGTAGTTGCGGATGCCGGCCGCGCGCAGCTGGTCGACCGCGTCGTCGGCGGAGCGGCCGACGACGTCGGGCATCTGCACCTGGTTGCCGCGGGAGACCTGCAGCGTGATCGTGGTCCCCGGGGCGACGCGGGTGCCGGCCGAGGGGTTGGTGCCCACGACGGTGCCCTCACGGCCGCCGCCGTCGACGTTCTGGGTCTGCACGGAGCTGAACCCGGCGTTGGCCAGGGCCTGCTTGGCCTGGTCCTCGCTCTGGCCGCTGACGTCGGGCACCGCGACCGTGGTCTGCTTCGTGCCGACCACGACGGACACGGCGCTGCCGCCCGGCGCGTCCACCCCGGCCGCCGGCGACGACGAGAGGATCGTGCCGACCCGGCTGGAGTCCGAGGTCTCCTGGGTGGACTGCTCGCCCAGCTTGAGACCCCGCTGCTCGAGCAGCGCGGCGGCCTCCTCCGGGGTCTTGCCGGTCAGCGCCGGCACCGTGGCCGAGGCGGGCCCGCTGCCCACGAAGATCGTGACGCGGCTGCGCTCGGCGACCTGGACCCCGGAACCCGGGTCGGTGCGCGTGACCTTGTTCGTGAGCGCGACGTCCGAGGGCTCCTGCTTGAGGTCCACGAGCAGCCCGGCGTTGACCACCGCGGTGCGCGCGGCGTCGGGATCCTGGCCGACGACGTTCGGCACGGCGATCTGGTCGGGCTGGGCCGGCCCGCCCAGCACCTGGTAGCCGAAGAAGCCGATGAGCCCGAGCGCGGCGAGCACCGCGACGACGATCCCGACCGTGCGCCCCGTGCGTCGGCGCGGCTCCTCGTCCTCCCAGGCCTGCGGGGGCGGCGGCGGGGCGTGCCGGCCGCCGCCGGAGATCCGCCGGGTGGCGGCGGTCTGCTCGGCGAGCAGCGCGGTGCGCTCGTCCTCGCTCATCACCATCGGCGCGAGCGGCTGCTGGCCGTTGCGCACCCGGATCAGGTCCGCGCGCATCTCGGCGGCCGACTGGTACCGGTTGGCCGGGTTCTTCGACAGCGCCTTGAGCACGACGGCGTCGAGTGCCGGCGGGACCTGCGGGTTGACCTCCGACGGGCGCCGCGGGTCCTCCCGCACGTGCTGGTAGGCCACCGCGACCGGGGTGTCGCCGGTGAACGGCGGCTCGCCGGTGAGCAGCTCGAACAGTACGCAGCCGGCGGCGTAGACGTCCGACCGCGCGTCGACCTGCTCGCCGCGCGCCTGCTCGGGGGACAGGTACTGCGCGGTGCCGATGACGGCCGCGGTCTGCGTGACGTTCTGCCCCTCGCCGAGCGCGCGGGCGATGCCGAAGTCCATCACCTTCACCGCGCCGTTGCGGGTGATCATGACGTTCGCGGGCTTGACGTCCCGGTGGATGATGTGGTGCCGGTGGCTGAAGTCGAGCGCGGCGCAGACGTCCGCCATGACCTCGATGACCCGCTGCTGGGACAGCGGCCCGGTGGTCTTGACGATCTCGCGCAGCGTCTGGCCGTCGACGTACTCCATGACGATGTACGGCAGCGGGCCGAACTCGGTCTGGGTCTCGCCGGTGTCGTACACCGCGACGATCGCGGGGTGGTTCAGCGCCGCGGCGTTCTGCGCCTCCCGGCGGAAGCGCAGCTGGAACTGGGGGTCGCGCGCGAGGTCGGCGCGCAGCACCTTGATCGCGACGTCCCGGCCGAGCCGGGTGTCCGTCCCGCGGTGGACCTCGGACATGCCGCCGTAGCCGAGCGTGTCGCCCAGCTGGTAGCGCTCGGAGAGCAGCTTGGGGGTGGTCATCGGGTCCGGTTCCTGAGGGGGTGGGGGGCGGGTCTCATCATGCCCGGGCCGGGTGCCGTCGCGGCCCCCGGCCACCCCGGGCGTGCGCCGACCCGGCGACTGCGAGGGCTCACCGGACCTCCTCCGTGCGGGTCGGGGCGGCCGCGGGTCCCGGGGACCCGGCCGGTGCCGCCGGACGGGCGAGGACGGCCACCTGGCCCGACACGCTACCTGTACCGGTTCCCGGCTGCCCCGCGGTCGGGACGGTCCCGGTGGACGGTGCCGGGGCGTCGGCGAACAGCTTCGGCACCGTGAGCACCGCCACGACGACGGCGGCGACGATCAGCAGCACGAACGCCACGAGCAGCACCGTGCCGGTGCGGTTCGGCTGCTGCCGGGCGACCAGCTTCAGCGGCTCGGTGGGTGGCGCGGGCGCGACCGGCGGGCGCGGCGGGGGCGTGCGGGCCGCGGCTCCCGGGGTCGCCGGGCCGAGGGACGCTCCGGCAGAGGGACGGGGCGAGGGGCGGTCGGCCGTGGGGCGCGGCGTGCCGCCGGACGTCGGGGAGGGGGTCGGTGTACCCGGCGGCGTGGCGGTGCGGGCCGTCCCCGGGGAACGGGTGGGCGTCGGGGTCGGCCGGGCGGGCTCGACGCCCCGGGCCGGCGAACGCAGCGTGCCCGGCACGGCGGTGCCCGGTCCCGAGCGCACGTCCGCGGCGGCACGGTCGGGCGTGCCGCGGTCCGCCCCGCCACGGTCCGGCCCGCGGGTGGACGCGCCCCGGTCCGATCCCGCCCGGTCCGATCCCGCCCGGTCCGATCCCGCCCGTTCCGGGGCCGGGCGGTCCCGCTTCGGGCCGGCGGTGCGCGAGGCCGCCGCCGCCCGGTCCGAGCCCGTGTCCGGCATCGCTCGGCTGCTGCCGTTCCGGTCCGTGCCGTGTCGGTCCGAGTCGGTCCGGTTCGGGCCGTTCCGGTCGGTGCTGCTCCGGTCCGTTCCGCTCCGCACCGAGTCGGTTCGGTTCGGGCCGCTCCGGTCCGCGGTGCGCTGCGCCCCGGAGCCGGGCGCCCCGGGGCCGCCCGAGGACGAGACGGGGGAGGAGACGGGGGAGGAGACGGGGGAGGCGGGCGACACCGGAGGCAGGGAGGGCGCCGAGGACGGCCCGGACGGCGTCGCCGACGGGGAGGACGGCGTCGCCGGGGCGCTGCGGCTCCGGTCCCGGCCCCGCGCCGCACGCCGGTCCCGCTTGCTGCGCCGGCGATGGCTGGTCGGCGGGTCGGTCCCGGCGTCCGCGCCGCCCTCCGGTCCGGCGGAGGGCAGCCGCAGCCCCTGCGCGGCCAGGCGCGCCGGGGTCGGCAACGCCTCGCCCCGGCGGACGGCGGCGACCGCGGCGGCCAGCTCGGCGCCGTCGGCGTAGCGCCGGTTGGGGTCCTTGACCAGGATCGTCTCGATCAGCTGCCGGACCCGCCACGGCACCGAGTCCGGCAGCGGCGGCGGCTCGTCCCGGACCTGCATCATCGCGACCGCGACGGCGTTCTCCGCGCGGAAGGGCCGGTGGCCCGCCAGGCACTCGTAGCCGACGATGCCGAGCGAGTAGACGTCGCCCTCCGGCCCGGCCTCGCCGCCGCTGGCCTGCTCGGGCGCGATGTAGTGGGCCGTGCCCATGACCATGCCGGTGCGGGTGACCGGGACGGCGTTGGCGGCCTTGGCGATGCCGAAGTCCGTGAGCTTCACGGTGCCGTCGACGCGGATGAGGATGTTGCCCGGCTTGACGTCCCGGTGCACGAACCCGCGCTCGTGCGCCGCGTAGAGCGAGTGCGCGGCCTGCTCCATGATCCGCAGCGTCTCGGCGGGCTCCATCGGGCCACGCGCGATCACGGCGGACAGCGGCTCGCCGCGGACCAGCTCCATCACCAGGTAGGCCGTGCGCCGGCCGTCCTCGGTGACCTCGTCCTCGCCGTAGTCGTGGATGGAGGCGACGCCGGAGTGGTTGAGCGAGGCCACCGTGCGGGCCTCGATGCGGAAGCGGTGGAGGAACTCGTCGTCGTCCGAGAGCTCGCCGCGCAGCACCTTGACGGCCACGTGCCGGCCCAGCCGCTCGTCGAGCGCCTCCCAGACCTCGCCCATGCCGCCGACGGCGATCCGCCGCTCCAGCTTGTAGCGGTCGGCGATGAGCCGGCCCGCGGCGAGGGTGCCGGGGACCGGGAGGGGGCCGTTGCCCGCCGTCACTGGCCGCCCCGCAACGCCTCCGCGATCACGGCCCGGCCGATGGGTGCGGCGACGGACCCGCCGGTCGCCTCGAGGGCCCGGTCGCCGCCGTTCTCCACGAGCACGGCCACCGCGACCTGGGGGTCGTTGGCCGGGGCGAAGGCGACGTACCAGGCGTGCGGCGGGGTGTTCTTGGGGTCGGTGCCGTGCTCCGCGGTCCCGGTCTTCGACGCGATCTGGACGCCGGTGATCTTGCCGCCGCCCGAGGTGCGGGCCTCCGAGCCGAGCATCATGTCGGTGAGGGTGGCCGCCACGTTGGCCGGCATCGAGCGGCCGAGCCGGTCCGGTTCGGTGGTGTCGATGACGTCGAGGTCCGGCCCCTGCACCTCCTTGACGAGGTGCGGGGCCATGGTCTGCCCGCCGTTCGCGATCGACGCGACGATCATGGCGTTCTGCAGCGGGGTCAGCCGCACGTCCCGCTGGCCGATCGAGGACTGCTGCACCGCCGCGGTGTCCGGCAGGTCGCCGACGCCCGAGGCCGTGACCGGCATCGGGATGGACAGGTCGGAGCGGCCGATGCCGAACGCGTCCGCCTGGGCGCGCAGCTTGTCCGCCCCGAGCTCACCGCCGAGCTGGGCGAACGCCGTGTTGCACGAGCGGGCCAACGCCTCGCGCAGCGACGCGGTCTGGCCCGTGCCGCACTGGGTGCCGGCGTAGTTCTCCAGCGTGGTGTTCGTCCCGGTCAGCCTGATGTTCGGGGCCGCGGTGAGCTGGCTGTCCGGGGTGTAGCCGTTCTGCAGCGCGGCGGCCACGTCGACCAGCTTGAACGTCGAGCCGGGCGGGAAGGTCTGGTCGATCGCGCGGTTCGGCAGGGTCGCCGGGTCCGCGGCGTTGTCGGCCTTCCACGCCTGCTGCTGGGTCGCGGAGTTGTGGCTGGCCAGCGGGTTCGGGTCGAACGACGGCGTGGACACCATCGCCAGGATCTCGCCGGTCCTGGGCTGCAGGGCCACGACCGCGCCCTCGTAGCCCTTCTCGCTCATCTCCGCGTACGCCCGCTCCTGCACGGACGGCTTGACCGTGAGCACGACGTTGCCGCCGCTCGGGTCCCGGCCGGTGATCAGGTCGGAGAGCCGGCGGGCGAACAGCCGGTCGTCCGTGCCGTTGAGCACGGGGTCGGCGTAGCGCTCGATGCCGCTCGAGCTGTAGATCACCGAGTAGTAGCCGGTCAGCGGGGAGTAGGCCGGGCCGTCCGTGTACTGGCGTTGGTACTTGAGCCGGTCGTCCGTCTCCACGCTCTGCGCCAGCACCTGCCCGTCCGCGGAGATCTGCCCGCGCTTGCGGGCGTACTCGGCGAGCAGCACGCGCTGGTTGCGCGGGTCCTCGCGGTAGTCCCCGGCCTTGACGACCTGCACGTAGGTCAGGTTGCCGAGCAGCAGCAGGATCAGCGCCATCACGGCGATGGCGATCCGGCGGATCGGGGTGTTCACGGGCGGCCCCCGGTCGGGCCGGGGATCGGCCCGGTGGTGGGCCGCTGGACGAGTTCGGTGCCGGCGTCGGCGATCGGGACGGCGGGGGCGGCGGGCCGGCGCGTGAGCGGGGCCCGCGCCGCGTTCGAGATCCGCAGGAGCATCGCGACGAGAGCGTAGTTCGCCACGAGCGACGACCCGCCGTAGGACAGGAACGGCAGGGTCAGGCCGGTCAGCGGGATCAGCTTGGTGACGCCGCCGATGACCACGAAGATCTGCAGCGCGACCGCGAAGGACAGGCCGGTGGCCAGCAGCTTCCCGAAGCTGTCCCGCACCGCGAGCGCGCTGCGCAGGCCGCGGGTGATCAGCACCAGGTAGACGACGAGGATCGACGCCAGCCCGATCAGCCCGAGCTCCTCGCCGAGCGAGGACCAGATGAAGTCGCTCTCGGCGAAGGGCACCAGGTCCGGCCGCCCCGCCCCGAGGCCCGTCCCGCCGACGCCGCCGGTGCCGAGCCCGAACAGCGCCTGCGCGATCTGGTAGCCGCGGTTCTCGTAGTCCGAGAAGGGGTCCAGCCACACCTGCACGCGGACCTGCACGTGCCCGAACAGCTGGTAGGCGATCAGTGCGCCGACCACGAAGAACCCGAGGCCGATGAGCATCCAGGACACGCGCTCGGTGGCCGCGTACAGCAGCACGAGCAGGATCCCGAAGATCAGCAGGGAGGACCCGAGGTCCCGCTCGACCACGAGGACGCCGACCGACAGCCCCCACGCGACGAGCAGCGGCGCGAGGTCCCGGGCGCGCGGCAGCTCCATGCCGAGGAACCGGCGGCCGGCGGTGGAGAACAGGTCCCGCTTCTGCACCAGGAACGCGGAGAAGAAGATGATCAGCAGGATCTTGGCGAACTCGCCGGGCTGGATGCCGGCGCCGCCGACCCGGATCCACAGCTTCGCGCCGTTGACCTCGGAGATCGACGACGGCAGCAGGCCGGGCAGGGCCAGCAGGACCAGGCCGACCAGGCCGCAGGTGAAGCCGTAGCGCGCCAGCGTGCGGTGGTCGGAGACCCACCACAGCACGGCGATGAACAGCGCCAGCCCGACGGCCGTCCACAGGATCTGCTTGAACACCAGCGAGTCCGGGACGGGCTGGCCGAGCAGCGCCGCACGGTCCTGGTCGGCCAGGTCGAGCCGGTGGATCATCACCAGGCCCAGCCCGTTGAGCAGGGCCACCGAGGGCAGGATCAGCGGGTCCGCGTAGGGCGCGAAGCGCCGCACCGCGAGGTGCGCGAGCGTGAGCACCACCAGGTACGCCAGGCCCACGTAGAGCAGCGTCGGGGTGAGCTCCTGCTCCTGGTTCGCCTCCACCAGCACCAGCGCGCCGGTCACGATGATCGCGGCGAACACCAGCAGCAGCAGCTCGATGGTGCGTCCGGTGGGCAGCGCGGGGGCGCCCTCCCGGCCGTTCGCCCCGCCCGGCCGGGCCGCCGTCGACTCCGGGGCCGCCATCAGCTCGCCGGCCGGCAGGTCAAGCCCGGCTCGGGGGTGACGGTCGGCAGCGGAGTGGTGTCCGTCGGCGGCGCGTTCGGGTCCGGCGGGACGTTGGGATCGGGCTGTGCGGCGCCCGCGGCCGCGGGGGCCGGTGCGGTCGGCGTGGCCGGGGCGGGTTGCTCGGTGGGACAGACCGGCAGCATCCGGGAGTGGAGCCGGGCGACGGTGCCGCGGGCGCCGTCGAGCCCGTTCGAGGCGGGGATGCCGGCGGCGACCGTGCTGCGCGCGTCCTCGGGCAGGTCGGACAGCGTGATGTCCGTCCGCTCGGCGACGGTCTGCAACGGCACGCCCAGCACGCTCCCGCGCACCCCCTGGTAGATCACGACCTGCTCGGCCTCGGTCCCGACGTAGTACTGCTGCATCACCCAGCTGCGCGCCAGCCAGCCGCCCAGGGCGAGGAGCACGAGCAGCCCGGCGACGGCGATCCCGACGCGCACCGCCGTGCGGCGGTTCGGGCGGTCCGGCTGCGTGGGCGCCGCCGGCTCGACGCGGCGGGGCAGGGCCCGGGGGAGCGTCGTCGCCGAGGCCCGGGAGGCGGCCGTGTCGGCGCCGGCGATCCCGTCGTCGCTGCCGTCGCCCGCCGCGCCCCCGATGATCGGGGCGTCGTCGCCGTAGTCGACGTCGAGGACGTCCGCGACGATGCAGGTGATGTTGTCCGGGCCGCCGCCGCGCAGCGCGAGCTCGATGAGCCGGTCGGCGCACTCGCGCGGGTCGGCGTACTGGCGCAGCGTCTCGGCCAGCGTCTCGTCGCTCACCGGGCCGGACAGCCCGTCCGAGCAGAGCAGGTAGCGGTCGCCGGCGCGCGCCTCGCGGATGGTCAGCGACGGCTCGACCTCGGCCCCGGTGATCGCCCGCAGGAGCAGCGAGCGCTGCGGGTGGGTGTGCGCCTCGTCCTCGCTGATCCGGCCCTCGTCGATCAGCGACTGGACGAACGTGTCGTCCTTCGTGATCTGCGTGAACGCGCCGTCGCGCAGCTGGTAGCAGCGCGAGTCGCCGACGTGCACCAGGCCGAGCCGGTTGCCCGCGAACAGGATCGCGGTCAGCGTGGTGCCCATGCCCTCGAGGTCGGGGGACTCCGCGACGTGCCGGGTGATCGCCGCGTTGCCCTCGAAGGTGGCCTCGCGCAGCTCGGCCAGCAGGTCGTCGCCGGGCTGGTCCTCGTCGAGCGGGGCCAGCGCGGAGATGACCAGGGACGACGCCACCTCGCCGGCGGCGTGTCCACCCATCCCGTCCGCCAGGGCCAGCAGCCGCGGCCCGGCGTAGACCGCGTCCTGGTTGTTCTGCCGGACGAGCCCGCGATCGCTGCGGGCGGAGTAGCGCAGGACCAGCGTCATGAGCGCAGCTCGATCACCGTCTTGCCGATACGGACAGGGACCCCCAGGGGGACCCGGGTGGGTCCGGTGACCTTAGCCCGGTCCAGGTAGGTCCCGTTCGTCGACCCGAGGTCCTCGACGTACCACTCCTCGCCCTGCTGGCTGATCCGCGCGTGCCGGGTCGAGGCGTAGTCGTCGTCGAGCTTGAGGGTCGAGTCGTCCGCGCGGCCGACCAGGATCGGCCGCGAGTCCAGCGTGATCCGGGTGCCCGCCAGCGGCCCCTGGGTGACCAGCAGCTGCCGGGCGGTCCGGCTGCGGCCCGCCTTGGCGGCCACCCGGCCGCCGCCGGGCATGATCGCCCGCAGCCCGGAGGCCGCGTACAGGTCCGACCGCACCACCCGCAGCGCGACCAGCACGAACAGCCAGAGCAGGGCGAGGAAACCCGCTCTGGTCAGCTGCAGCACCAATTCGGGCACTCGCCGGGCACTCCGATCTCGTGAGGTGGGCAGGGGACACGGCAGGGACGGTGCAGCGTACCGACCCCGCCCGCACGGCCTCCCGCCCGGACGCGGGGTCGGCTCAGCCCTGGGTTCGGAAGACCAGGCTGGAGTGCCCGACCCGGATCACGTCGCCGTCCGTCAGCTGCCACTGCTGCACCGGGTTGCCGTTCACCGTGGTGCCGTTGGTGGAGCCGAGGTCCGACAGCGTGGCGGTGTGCCCGTCCCAGCTGATCTCCAGGTGCCGGCGCGACACGCCGGTGTCCGGGAGCCGGAAGTTCGAGTCCTGCCCGCGGCCGATGACGTGCGTGCCCTCGGTCAGCGGGTAGCTGCGGCCGGAGCCGTCGTCCAGGGTCAGCGTGGCCTGCAGCTGCTGGCCGTAGCCAGGCTGGCCGCCCCAGCCCTGCTGCTGGCCGTAGCCCTGCTGGTCGTAGCCGCCGTCGTAGCCCTGGTCGTACTGCTGGCCGTAGCCGTCGTACCCGGGCTGCGCGTAGCCCTGCTGGCCGCCGTACTGGGGCTGGCCGTAGCCGGGCTGGGCGTAGGCCTGCTGGCCGCCGTACTGCTGGCCGCCGTACTGCTGGCCGCCCTCGTAGCCCTGGTCGTAGCCCTGCTGCGGGTAGCCGCCCTGCTGGCCGTAGCCCTGCTGGCCGTAGCCGCCCTGCTGGCCGTAGCCCTGCTGGTCGTACCCGCCCTGCTGGTCGTACCCGCCCTGCTGGCCGTAACCCTGCTGGCCGTAGCCCTGCTGGCCCTGCTGACCGTGCTGGTCCTGCGGCGGGGCGTAGGTCTGCTGGCCGTACGGGGCACCACGGTCGTAGCCGTACTGCCCGTTCTCCTCGGGGTGGCCCGGTTGCTGGCTCATGGGTGCTTCTCCTGCGTTGCGTGCTCGTCCGGCGGACCGACGGGAAGCGTCGGGGTCCACGGCCGAGCGGGTGCGGAACTGTCCCGTGTGCAGCGCCTCGGAGCGCTCCAGGAAGACTACGACCTCGCCGTAGGTGTCCCATCCCTGGTCGGCGAGTTGCGCGGCGACGTGCGCGGAGAGCGAGTCGGTGACCCCCGCGGTGTCGCCCGCCATGCGGTCAAGATCGGCGGGGCTGAGCTGCACGGTGTAGGCGTTGGGTGCGAGCACCCGACCCCCCGCGAGCTGCCGGAGATGGTCCTCGGCTTCCCTGAGCAGCGCTTGGGCGACCTCCTGGGGAACGACGCTGCCTCCGAAGACCCGCGCGAAGGCGTCGTCCACCATCCCCTGGAGACGGCGTTCGAAGCGATCGACACGGCCCACTCGATCTTCCTTTCGTCCGCTCGGCGTGTTACCGGCGTGTCCGATGGTATCCGTGGTAGGCCCGCGTCCGGTGACACCCGACCCGGTGGTGCGGTGACCGTCCGCCCGCGCGCGCCGGATCGACGGGTGACGATCGGGTAGGGGACCCCCTCGCACGGGCCCCCGGGGGGCCGTGCTAGCTTTTCTCTCGTCGCTCGGGCGAGTGGCGGAATGGCAGACGCGCACGGTTCAGGTCCGTGTGTCCGAAAGGACGTGAGGGTTCAACTCCCTCCTCGCCCACCACCCCCCGAAGGCCTGCCGGATCCCGGCGGGCCTTCGTCCGTTCCCGGGTCGCCGAGCCGCCGGCCCGCTGCGACGACCGGTCGATCACCGGTCGATCACCGGTCGATCACCGGTCGATCACCGGTCGATCACCGGTCGATCACCGGTCGATCACCGCCGTCATGCGCGCATGGCCGGGCGCTCCGGGTGGTCGGCCATCACCAGCACGTCGGCGCTCGCCGCGGGGTCCCGCTCGCGCTCGTACCGCTCGAACACCGGCAGGGTCCAGCGCTCGGCCTGCGGCGTCCGGCGGGCCAGCGCGGCGCGGCCCATGTGCAGGTGGGCCACGAGCTCGAAGGGCAGTCCCCGGCCCAGCAGCAGGGCGCCCGCGACCACCACCACCCCGGCGGGGCCCAGCTCCCGGTAGTCCTCGCGGTAGGCCCGGTCGCGCTCGGCGTCCCAGAGCCGGGGCAGCACCCGCCCGGCGCCGCCCGGCCCGGCCGGGTCGAGGACCTCGCGGCGCAGCGCACCCACGTCGAGCCAG
The DNA here is from genome assembly GCF_042658055.1 of Pseudonocardia lutea. Taxonomy (NCBI): domain Bacteria; kingdom Bacillati; phylum Actinomycetota; class Actinomycetes; order Pseudonocardiales; family Pseudonocardiaceae; genus Pseudonocardia; species Pseudonocardia lutea. The sequence goes on along the minus strand of NZ_JBHSQK010000002.1, from coordinate 40,646 downwards.
CCGTCGAGGTACATGTCCTCGTCGTGGTGGCCGTACTCGAGCCGCAGCGAGGCGGGCCGCAGGAAGTCCGCGGCCCGCACGACGACGGCGTCCCGGCCACGCAGCCGCAGCCCCTCGGCCACCGCCTCGGCCAGCTCCGCGGTCCCGGTCGGCGGCGGCCCGTCGACCGCGACCCGGGCCCGCCCGGGCAGCGCCGCGGCCCGCTCGACCAGGTGGTCCGCGAGCGCCTCGCGGCTCACCGGGCGGATCGGGCGCGTCGAGGTCACTGGCGGTAGTTCTCCACCGTCGACGCGTCGCGGGTCTGCGCCCCGTCGGGGTCCTGGCCGGCGGCGCGCCGGGCGTCGCGCTGGCGCAGCAGGTCCCAGCACCGGTCCAGGTCCACCCCGATCCGGTCCAGCCGCGCTCGCTCCTCGTCGCTCAGGGGCATGCCGACGTGCGAGCGCTCGAGCCGGTGCTCCTCCTCGACGAGCTCGGTGATCCGTTGCCGCAGTTCGGCGTCGTCGGTCATTGGGGATCCTCCGCTGAAGTGCTTGCTGCACGATCACTGCACCCTGAGACACTAGTCGCGTGACCTCGGGGCAGGGTGGCTCGCTGGTCCGGGCGTTGCGGGTGCTCGAGGCGGTCTCCGCGCTGGGCGACGGGGTGACCGCCAAGGCCATCGCCCGCCGCCTCGGCTGCCCGCTGCCCACGGTGTACCGGGCCCTCGGCACGCTGGTCGAGGAGGGCTACCTGGTCCGGCTCAACGCGGTGCGGGGCTACGGGCTCGGCTACAAGGTCGCCGAGCTGCACCGCGGGCTCACCACGCAGGTCCGGCCGTCGGCGGCGGTGCGCGGGCTGCTCCACGAGGTGCACGACGGCGTGGGTGCGGCCGCGTACCTGGCCGTCCGGCGGGACGTCGACGTCGTGGTCGCGCACGTCGACCGCTGCGCGGAGCACCCCGGTCCGCTCGGCCTGCGCGTCGGCGAGCCCGCGCCGGTGCACGCCACCGCCCTGGGCAAGGTGCTGCTCGCCGGCCTCGGACCCGCCGAGCTGGGCGAGGTGCTGGAGCGCACGCCGCTCACGGCCTACACCCCGCGCACCCTCTCGGACCGGCGCGGCCTGGACCGGGAGCTGCAGCGGATCCGGGCCGCCGGGGCGGCGGTGGAGGTCGAGGAGTTCCACCGCGGGGTCGCCGGCGTGGCCGTCGCGCTGCGCGGCGCGACGGCGGCGGTCGGGGTCGCGGTGAGCCGGGCCGAGTTCACCGCCCGGCGGTGGGAGCTCGAGCACGCGGTCCGCGAGGCGGCGGACCGCGTGGCCCGGGTGCTCACCGCGTGAGCAGCTCCGCGAGCGTGTCGAGCTCGGCCAGGGTCTGCGCCTCGGCGTCGGGGCCCTCCCGGTCCGTCAGGGTGAACAGCACCCGGTCGACGCCCGCCTTCGCGTAGGACTCCAGCGCGTCGGGCTTCGGGGCGCCGCCGAAGATCGTCACGGGGAGGTGGCCGCGGCCGGCCTCCTCCGCGCGCCGGCGCAGCTCGGTGACCCGCTCGGCGAAGGCGTCGAGCTCCTTCAGCCGGATCCGCAGCGGGATCCAGCCGTCGCCGTGCGAGAGGACCCGGTCGAGCACGGTCGGCCCGCCGCCGCCGATCAGCACCGGGGGCACCGCCGTCGGCTTGGGCCAGGACCAGATCGGGTCGAAGTCCACGAAGCGGCCGTGGTACTCGGCCTCCTCCTGCGTCCAGATCGCGCGCAGCGCCTCGATCCGCTCGAGCATCTGGGCGGTCCGCTGCCGCGGGTCGATGCCGTGGTGGGCCATCTCCTCCTCGTTCCAGCCCACGCCCACGCCGAGCTCGACGCGCCCGGGCGCGAGCCGCTCCACGCTGGCCACCTGCTTGGCGAGGTTGATCGGGTGGTGCTGGTTCACCAGCGTCACGCCCGTGCCGAGCGCGATCCGCTCGGTCACGGCCGCCATCGCGCCGAGCGCGACGAACGGGTCGAAGGTGTGGCTGTACTGCCGCGGCAGCTCGGCGCCGCCCGGCCAGGGGGAGCGCCGGCTGGTCGGGATGTGGGTGTGCTCGGTGAGGAACAGCGCCGAGAAGCCGCGCTCCTCGACGCCCCGCGCGAGGGCGAGCGGGTCGATGCCGTAGTCGGTCAGGAAGGTGGTGACGCCGAGGTCCATGACCACGGACCTTGCCATCCCCTGACCCGACGACGAGCCCCGTCACGGCGAGCGGGCCGTGCCCCGCCATGATCACAGTCTGTGGACCGGGACGGTCGGCGCCCACCCGACCCGCCATGATCACCGCCTGTGGACGGGGACGGTCGGAATCCGACCCTCCGCGTCCAAGACTGCTGATCATGCCCGCGGTCGACGGAGGAAGGGGTCGCGCACGGCTCGCCGGCGCCGTGGAACGGGGCCGCGACGTTGTCGGCCGGCACTCTCCCGTCCGAGATCCGCCGGCCCGTGCGGCGGCACGGTCTGCGCTCCGTGGATCGACCGGCGTTCACGCGCGGCGCAGGGTCGTGACGCGGACTAGGTTCTGCCCATGGCGCTGCGCACCGAACCCCCCTTCCGCGCCGACCACGTCGGCAGTCTGCTGCGACCCAAGGCCCTGCTCGACGCCCGCGCGCGGCACGAGCCCGGCTCCCCCGAGCTGAAGGCGGCGGAGGACGAGGCGATCCGCGACGTCGTCCGGCTGCAGGAGGAGATCGGGCTGCGGTCCGCCACGGACGGCGAGTTCCGCCGCACCTCCTGGCACATGGACTTCATCTACCAGCTCGGCGGCGTCACGAAGACCGACGAGCAGATCCGCGTCCGGATGATCAACGCCGAGGGAGAGGGCGCCTTCACCTCGGCCGGGCTGGCCATCACGGAGAAGGTCCGGCTGCGCGAGCCGATCTTCGCCGACGCCTTCCGGTTCCTCGCCTCGTGCACCACCACCGCGGTCCCGAAGCTGACCATCCCGTCGCCGAGCATGGTCCACTACCGCGGCGGCACGGCGGCGATCGACCGCTCCGTCTACCCGGACATCGAGGAGTTCTGGGCGGACCTGTCGGCCGCGTACGCCGACGAGGTCCGGGCGCTCGGTGAGCTCGGCTGCCGCTACCTGCAGCTCGACGACACCAGCCTCGCCTACCTCAACGACCCCGCCCAGCGGGCCGAACACGCCGCCGACGACGCCGACCACCTGCACGAGCGCTACATCCGGCAGATCAACGCCGCGATCGCGGACAAGCCCGAGGGCATGCGGATCACCACGCACATGTGCCGCGGCAACTACCGCTCCTCGTGGGCGGCGGAGGGCGGCTACGACTTCGTGGCCGAGGCGCTGTTCGGCGAGCTCGCCGTCGACGGCTTCTTCTGCGAGTTCGACGACGAGCGCTCCGGAGGCTTCGCCCCGCTGCGGTTCGTCCCGCCGGGCAAGCAGGTGGTGCTCGGGCTGGTGACCACCAAGAACGGCCGGCTCGAGGAGGCGGACACCCTCAAGCGCAGGATCGACGAGGCGGCGAAGTACGTCCCGCTCGACCAGCTCTGCCTGTCCCCGCAGTGCGGCTTCTCCTCGACCGTGGAGGGCAACACGCTCACCGTGGACGAGGAGATCGCCAAGCTCCGGCTGATCGTGCAGGTCGCGGAGGACGTCTGGGGCTGACGGCGGGTGCGGCGCCCGACCGGCCCGCGCCCGACCGGCCTGCGCTGACTATCCGTCGCCGACCGACCGGCGTGGCCGCATCGGTGGGCCGTGTTGGTGGGCCGTGTTGGTGGGCCGGTGTCGGTGGGCCGGCGTCAGTTGAGCTGGCGTCGGGGGAGCTGGCGTCGGCGTGGGTGGGCTGGTGTCGGCTGGTGTCCTTGGGGCCGGCGAAATTTCGAGGGTCCTGTCGGGGTCCGGCGCTACCGTGCCCGCGTGGCCTATGACGAAGCTCTCGCCGCGCGCATCCGCACCCTGCTCGCGGAGGAACCCGGGCTGACCGAGAAGCGGATGTTCGGTGGGCTCGCCTTCCTGCTCGGCGGACACATGGCCGTCGCCGCCAGCGGGCGGGGCGGGCTGATGGTCCGGGTCGACCCGGACCGCACCCCGGAGTTGGTCACCCGTCCCGGCGTGGAGCGGATGGTGATGCAGGGCCGGGAGATGGACGGCTGGCTCCGGGTCTTCGGCCACCCGGAGATCGACGACCTCCCCGACACCGACCTCGCCGCCTGGGTCACCGAGGGCGTCGATTTCGTGAAGACCCTCCCGCCGAAATGACGCCGCGACGGCTGCTCGGCAACGGCGCTGCTCGACGTCACGGCTCGGGCTCCGTGGTTCCCTCGCCATCCGGCGGCGCACACCCCGCCGAGTCGCCCCACACGTCGTCGAACAGGTGTGTCGCACTGTGGCGGGGTGTGCGAGGTGATCCGGATGGGTGTGTCACCGCAGCCGTGAGCGGCGAGACGTCCGGCTAGGCTCGGGCAGGTGAGCGACGGGGCCACCGGCTGGGGCGAGCCGCTGTACGAGCGGGTGCTGGCCGGCGTCCCGGAGGGTGCGTCGGTGCTCGACGTCGGGTGCGGGCCGGGCGTGTTCGCGGCCTTCGCGAGCAGGCGGGGCTTCACGGTCACCGGCATCGATGCGGACCGCTCGGCCGTCGCGGCGGCGCGGCGGGAGGTGCCGGCCGCGGAGTTCGAGGTCGGCGACGCCCACCAGCTCGACGGGTCCTTCGACCTCGTCGCGCTCGTGCAGGTGCTCGCGCACGTCACCAACCCGCTCAAGGTGCTCAAGGAGGCGGCGCGGGTCGGCGGGCTGGTGCGCGCGACGGTCTGGGGTCGCGAGGAGGAGTCCGACGTCCGGCTCTTCGGCGAGGCCCTCTCCCCGTTCCTCCCGCCCCGTGGAGCGCGCCGCACCCCCGCCGGGCCGCCCCCGCTGACCGAACCGGACCGCTTCCGCAAGATCGCCAGGACCGCAGGCCTCGAGGTCCTCGCGCTGGACGAGGTGCGCTGCCCCTTCGACTATCCCGACGAGGACGCGCTGGTCGGGCCGTTGCTCACCTCCGACATCGGGCGGTACGCCGTCAACGCCGCAGGTCCGGCCGCAGTACGGGCGGCGGTCCTCACCACCTTCGCGTCGCGCAGGCAGGGCGAGGGCTACCGGCTCTGGAACCTCTTCCGGGTCCTCGACGCCCGCCCCGCCTGACCCCCGACCACCAACCGCCTTCGGCTGGTCCCCGGCTCCGGCGGTCCGGCTCACGCTCGTCGTCGCACATCGCCGCTGATCCGGCCGCGGCCGGCGCCGTTGGCGCACCCGTCAGCGGCCGTCACCGATCGCCGGTTCGGTGCGCCGGCGGTTCCGCAAAACGGTCCTCCCTGCCCGCCACGGCCGATCATGAGCGCAGCCCGTCTGAGCTGATCTCCGGTTCCGTGCAGCAGCGGCTCCGCGCTCGGTCCTCCCTGCACACCACCGCCGATCGTGGGGTCACGGGCGCAGCCGATCGTCGGTTCCGTGCGCTTGCTGTTCGGCACTCGGCCCTTCCCGCACACCACTACCGATCATGACTGCGCCGCCGACCCGAGCTGATCTCCGATTCCGTGCAGCAGAGGTTCCGCGCTCGGTCCGCCTGCACTTCACCGTCGATCATGACCGCCGGCCCGGCACCATCCTCGTGGCGGCGGCACTCTCAGCCGACCGACCACCGCCCACCACGAACCCGGAAGCCGTTGACGCCCCACCGTTCACGTCCGTAGCCTGAGTTCGTGGCAAAAACTCAGCCCGTCACGATCGGCGCCGCGGCGCTCGCCCCGTTCGTGGTGTTCGCGAGCTTCCCGCTGCCGATCGTGGCGCTGCCGGCGATCGGGGCGGACCTGGGCGTCGGGATCGCGGAGCTGAACCTGTTGGTCAGCGGCTACGCCCTGGGTCTCGGCGCGTTCCTGCTCACCGGCGGCTCGCTCGCCGACCGCTTCGGCGCGGCCCGGGTGTGGATCGGGGCGATGGTCGGCTTCGCGGTCTTCTCCGCCGGCTGCGCGCTCGCGACGACCGTGCCGCTCCTCGTCGCCGCCCGGATCGCGCAGGGCGGGGCGGGGGCGGCGCTGATGGCGTCGTCGCTCAGCCTGGTCGCGGCGGCGGTCGAGCCGCAGCGGCGTGCGGGCGCGGTCGCGCTGTGGGGCGCGGCGATCGGTGCGGGCCTCTCCGCCGGCCCGCTCGGGGCGGGGCTGGCGCTGGAGTTCGGCCGCTGGCGTCCCGCCTTCGCCGTGCTGGCCGCGGTCGCGGCGGCGGCGGCGCTGGTCGGCGTGCTCGCGCTGCCCACACCTCGCGGGGTGGCCCGCGGCCGGTTCGACCTGCTCGGCACCGTGCTGCTCACGGTGGGGATCGGCGGACTGATCCTCGGCGTGAGCTGGGTGGGCGCCGACGCCTCGGCCCCGCGGGTCTGGATCGCCTTCGGACTCGCCGTGCTCCTGCTGCCCGTGTTCGTGCTGCAGCAGCGCCGGCGCGCGGTGCCGATGATCGACGTCGGGCTGCTCCGCCTGCCCACCTACGCCGGCGGGCTGGTTGCCGGCATGGCCATGGCGCTGTCGATCCTGTCGATGCTGGTGCTGCTCGGCCCGTACCTGCAGGTGGTGTTCGGGCTCTCGGCGCTGGAGGCCGGGCTCTGGTACCTCCCGGCGACCCTGCTGTCCACCCTCGTCGCCCTCCTCGGGGCCCGGATCGGCGCGCGGTACTCGCTGCGCATCCGGCTCACGGCCGGCCTCGCGCTGTCCGGGGCCGGGCTCGCGGCGCTGGCCTTCGTGCAGCCCTCCTGGACCTTCCCGCTCCTGCTGCCAGGGTTCGTGCTCGCCGGGCTCGGCATGGGCCTGGCCAACCCGGCGCTCGGCGCCGCGGCGGTGGTCGGGGTGGCGCCGGAGCGCAGCGGGGTCGCCGCGGGCGCGGCCAACACCGCACGCCAGCTCGGCAACGCCCTCGGCATCGCCGTGCTGGGCGCCATCATCCACGCCGGAGCGCTGGCCTCGGCCCGTCACGAGCTCCCGGTCGGCGCCGACCTGCTCGCCGCCGGTGACCTGCGCGGCGCTGCCGCCCTGACCTCGGCCGACGCCGTGCAGGCCGCCTATGCGGTCGCCCAGACGACGGGCGTCCGGCTGGCCCTGGAGGTCTCGGCGGTCCTGGCCCTCCTCGGCGCCCTCGTCGCCGCGTTCCTGCTCCGTCCCCGCCGGCCCGCGCCCCTCGCGGTCCCGGTCGCGCAGCCCGTTCCGGCGCCGACGACTCCGTGATCCACCAGGGAACCAGGATGCGCGCAATCAGGCCGCGTGTGCGCAATGTGGAACCACGGTGCGGGCGATGAGGCTCCCTGCGCGCGTTGTGGAACCACAGTGCGCGCAACAAGACAGAAGAGCCAATGAGGCTCCGTGCACGCATCAGGGAACCATGACGCACAGTTCCCGGGATCGAGAGCGCGTCACGGTTCCCTGATGCGACGTCAGGAGCGCCGCGCGATCTGGTCCGCGAAGAGGCTGGGCGGCAGCCCGTCGGCGACCGCCCGGACGTCCTTCTCCAGCGCGGCGGCCAGGTCGTCGAAGGACCAGGGCCCGTCCGACTGCGCCTCGGCCGCGAGCGTCGGGTTCTCGTAGACCCCCACGCCGAAGCCCACCGAGCTCAGCACCCGCCCGGTCAGCCAGTCGGACCGCTCGCTCGCCAGGTAGAGCGCGAGCTCGGCGACGTTGTCCGGGGACCGGACCGGGTCGCCGTCCTCCGGGCGCTCGGCGACCGCCCGGTCCTTCTCCGCCACGGTGGCGACGAGCCGGGTCGCGGCGGCCGGCGCGATCGCGTTGGCCGTCACGCCGTACCGGGACAGCCCCTGGGCCAGCGAGTACGTCAGCCCGACGATGCCCATCTTCGCGGCCGCGTAGTTGGCCTGTCCGGGGGAGCCCTCCAGCCCGGAGTGCGAGGTGAAGTTCACGATCCGGAAGTGGCCGTCGGGGCGGCGCTGGGCCCGGAAGTGCGCGGCCGCCGCGCGGGAGGTGGAGAAGTGCCCGCGCAGGTGCACGCGGATCACGTCGTCCCACTCCTGGTCGGACATGTTGAAGATCATCCGGTCGCGGAGGATGCCGGCCGCGTTCACCAGCACGTGCAGCCCGCCGAACTCGCGCACGGCGGTCTCCACCAGCCGGGTCCCGGTCGCGGTGTCGGAGACGTCGCCGCCGTCGGCGACCGCCCGGCCGCCCGCGGCCCGGATCTCCGCGGCGACGGCCTCGGCCCGGCCCTCGTCGACCCCGCTGCCGTCCGTGCCGCCGCCCAGGTCGTTGACGACGACCGCCGCGCCCTCGGCGGCGAAGCGCCGGCAGATCGCGGCCCCGATCCCGTTCGCCCCGCCCGTGACGATCGCGACCCGTCCCTCGAGCACCCCCATCACGCCACCCGCAGCCGGCCGCGGTCGAGGACCACGGCACCGTCGCCGTCGCGGGTGGTGCGGAAGACCGCTCCGCCGGTCTCGTCCCGCCAGATCGACACCGTCAGCCGGTCGCCGGGGTAGACGGGGGCGGTGAACCGGCCCTCGATCGAGCCGAAGCGGGCCGGGTCGCCGTCGCAGACGGTGTGCAGCAACGCCCGCGCGGTGAAGCCGTACGTGCACATGCCGTGCAGGATCGGCCGGTCGAACCCGCCGCGGGCCGCGAAGGCCGGATCGGTGTGCAGCGGGTTGCGGTCGCCGGTCAGCCGGTACAGCAGGGCCTGGTTCGGCGCGGTGGCGAGCGGGACCTCGTGGTCGGGCGGGCCGTCGGGCGCCGGCGGGGCCTGCGCACCGCCGCGCGGGCCGCCGAAGCCGCCCTCGCCGCGGATGAACGCCGAGCCGACCGTGGTGGCGAGCGGCGCGCCGGTCGCGGCGTCGACGGCCTCGCACGTGGTCTCCACGAGCGCCCCGCTGCCCTTGTCGTACACCCCGGTGACCTGCGCGGTGACCCGCGCGCGACCCTCGACGGGCAGGGGCGCGTGCAGCCGCACGGCCTGTTCGGCGTGCACGAGCTTCGTGTGGTCGATGTCGCCGAGCGGCACCGCGCCGACCCGGGTGACGATCGCGGCGTAGGTCGGCAGGGCGAGGGCCGTGAGGCCCTCGGTGTTGTCCGTGGTGAAGGCCAGCTCCGTGAGCGGGTCCTCCTGTCCCGCGCCGACGGCGAGCGCGTAGAGCAGCACGTCGTCGCGGGTCCAGGCGAACTCCGCGGGCTCGCCGCGGGTGCCGAGCAGGTCGGGCGCGAGGGGCATCAGATCTCCTTTGATCCAGCTGCATCAAAGTTAGCCCGATGATCCGCCCGCGACCACCCCCGAGAACGACTGGACCGGGGCCCACCACCCCCGCGGGACCCCGGTCGTCGCTCAGCGGCTCACGCCCTGGCCTTCGCCTCCTCCGAGTAGCGCGTCTTGAGCAGGGACTTGCAGTACTCGCCGTTGGTCTCGATCCCGACCCGCTGCAGCCGCGCCCGCCGCAGGTGCAGCGGCACCTGGGCGGCCGTGACCCGGCTGCCGTCGGAGTGGATCAGCAGCGGCGCGTCGTTCTCGTAGGGCAGCCCGATCGCCATCCGCCGGTCCCGGAGCCTGCGCAGCTCCATGGAGTCGGGGATGTCGGCCAGGGTGAGCTCGGCGAGCTCGTCCGGCCCCACCCCCTCGTCGACCAGCGGCCGCGCCAGGCGGTCCTGCCCGGCCAGCGCCGCCTTGGACAGGAAGATGTGCCGCAGCTCGTCGAGCTCCGCCGTCGCCTCGCCCTCGAACGAGCCGACGAACCCGGCGTGCGCGGCCACCCCGCCGTTGATCTCCTCCGACGCGTGGTGGTCGGCCAGCGAGACCACCGCACGGGTGACCCCGGGGACCGCCGACACGGCGTCGTAGGCGTCCGCGACCATGAGGAAGGAGAAGTTGGGGGCGCAGAAGAACGTCGGCAGGCGCAGCCCCACGGTGACTTCCCCCGAGGGGGAGACGGTGCACGACTCGACGAAGTCGAGATCCGTGATGGGCTCGTCCAGCTCCGGGTCGAGCACCGTCCCCAGCGCCCGCCAGACCTCGGCGGGCAGATCGGTCATGCCTGGGCACCCGCCTTGTCCTCGACGAGCTCCTCGCCCGGCTGCATCGGCTCGTCGGCCGAGGTCGGCAGCTGGCACTCCGCCGGCACCGGGATGTCGTAGAGCTTCGCGGCGTTGAGGCCGAGGATCTTCTTCTTCGAGGCGGTGGTGAGCCGCGGGTAGTCGGCGAACTGGTCGTCGTCGGGCATCTGCCAGTCGACGAAGCCCTCGACCTGCCACTTCGGCACCCAGATGTTGTAGTCGGAGCCGAAGGTCATCTTGTCCTCGCCGACCCAGAACAGCAGCTCGCCCATGACCTTGGCGAAGAACTTCGGGCGGGCGTGCATGAGGCCGCCGATGACCACCGAGAGGCCGGCGTAGACGTTGGGCTCCTGCACCGCCATGAAGCAGAAGTCCTCGATGCGCGGCAGACCCACGTGCTCGACGATGAAGTTGAGCCCCTGGAAGTCCGTCGCGGCGTGGTCGACGTCCGCCACGTCGAACGCGTCCTTGTCCAGCGGCCAGATCGTCGGGCCCTTGTGGACGTGGATGTTCTTGATCCCCAGCTCCTGGGCGGCCTGCAGGAACTCGTACGCCTCGGGGTCGGTCAGCTTGTAGCCGCGGGAGGCGCCGTTCCACTCCGCGGTGTAGAGCTTCACGCCCTTGAGGTTGTACTTCTTCGCGTCGGCCTCGAGCTGCTTCATCCCGGCGTCGCCCTCACGCGGGTCGAAGCGGCCGTTCACGATGAGCTTGTCGCCCCAGCGCTCCAGGAGCTGGGCGTTCTGCTCGATCGTGTTGAAGCCCTCCTTGTACCACTCCTTGAGGTAGGTCGACTGGAAGATCGCGTGGTCGACGTGGCCCTCGATGAACATGTCGCGCTCGAAGTCCTCGGGCGTGACCTTGAGGTACTTCTCCCAGTCCCAGTGGGTCTCGGGCGGGCCGAGCTGGTGGTAGCCGTAGAAGCAGTCGATCCAGCCCTTGGCGAACTGCTCCTTGCCCTCGACCCAGTTCTCCTTGGACGCGTCCCAGAAGTGACTGTGGGAGTCGACGACGAAGTACTTCTCTCCGTCTTTCTCGTACATGTGGTGGTTCCTTCCGTCAGCGTCGGTGCTGGTCAGAGAGGCACTGCTGGGGGTGGTGGATCAGGGGACCAAGATCGCGCGGCCGCGGACCCGGCCGGCGTCGAGGTCGTGCAGCGCGTCGAGCGCCGCGTCGAGCGGGTACTGCTTGGTGTGCAGGGTGACCTTCCCCGCCTGCGCCAGGACCATGAGCTCGGTGAGGTCGGCGTAGGTGCCGACGATGTTGCCGATGACGTTCTTCTCGCCGCCGACGAAGTCGAGCGTCGGGGCCTTGAACTCACCGCCGTAACCGAGGATGTACTGGGATCCCGCCGGGGCGGTCATCTGCCAGGCGTCCAGTTCGGCGCCCTGCTCGGCGACGAAGTCGAACACCACGTCGCCGCCGCGGCCGTTCGTGAGGTCCTTGACGGCCTCGACGTGGTTGCCGTCGGCCTGGACGGTCTCGTCGGCACCGATCTGCTTGGCGAGCGCGAGCGCGTCCGGGTTCTTGTCGACGACGACGATCCGGGTCCCGGTGATCGCCGCGAGCGTCTGGATCGCGATGTGGCCCAGCCCGCCCGCGCCCTGGACCACGGCGGTGGTGCCCGGGAAGAGCTCCGGGACCGCCTTGCGCACCGCGTGGTAGGCCGTGATGCCCGCGTCGGCCAGCGCGGCGACGTCGGCGGGGTTGGTGTTCGGGTCGAGCTTGATGCAGGCGCGCGCGGTGGTCCGCAGGTACTCGGCCATGCCGCCGTCGTTGTTCGACAGGCCGGGGAAGAACGCGTTCTCGCACTGCATGTCCCGGCCGCGGCGGCAGGCCAGGCAGAGCCCGCACGACGGCTGCGGGTGCAGGATCACCGTGTCCCCGACGGCGACGTTGGTGACTCCGTCGCCGACCGCCTCGATCCAGCCCGCGTTCTCGTGGCCGATCACGTACGGCAGCGTGGGGTTCTGCGCCTCCGCCCAGTCCCCGTTGATGATGTGCAGGTCCGTGCGACAGACGCCGGCGCCCCCGATCTTGACGATCACGTCGAGCGGGCCCTGGATCTCGGGCTCCGGGATGTCGTCGATCTTCGGATCGGAGTGGTACTCGTGCACCCGGACGGCTTTCACGCCCGTACCTCCTCGGAGTCGCTGCCGTTGTGGTCCCGATCACCGTCGATCACGGTGTGTGGCGTCACAAGGCAGCAAATTCCGCCATGTGAGAAAAAGGGCGAATCGGGCACGTACTGCGTTCGACCGGTGCGCTGCGGCGGTCGTGGAACGCCCGCGGATTCGTCTCTGACCTGCGAGGACGGTATCGGCGCGGGCGACGTGAGGTCCGCCAGGCCGGGTGTCTCATCCTGCGACGGCCTGCCCTTCGGGGGAGGGAGGGGGGCCCGGCCTCACCCGCTCGTGTTCCACGTGGAACACGAGCGCCCGTCGACCGGCGGCGTCGCCCGGGCGCCGCTAGCGTCGCCCTCATGCGGACCGTCATCGCGGGAGGACACGGCAAGATCGCGCTCCGGCTCGCCACGCTGCTGGCGAACCGCGGCGACGAGGTGGTGGGCGTGGTGCGCAACCCGGAGCACCGGGCGGACGTCGAGGCCACCGGTGCGTCCGTGGCCGTGCTGGACCTGGAGCAGGCGTCGTCGACCGAGCTCGCGGCGCACCTCGAGGGGGCCGACGCCGTGGTGTTCGCCGCCGGCGCGGGCCCGGGCAGCACCGCCGAACGCAAGGACACCGTGGACCGGGCCGCCGCCGAGCTGCTGGCCGACGCCGCGAAGGAGGCGGGGGTCCGCCGCTACCTGCTGGTCTCCTCGACCGGGGTGGACCAGGAGCCGGACCCGGACCGCGGCGAGGTGTGGGTGGCCTACGTCCGCGCCAAGAAGGCCGCCGAGGACGCCCTGCGCGACCGGTCCGACCTCGACCTCACGGTCGTGCGCCCGGGCCCCCTCACGGACGACCCGGGCGTCGGTCGCGTGCGGCTGTCCGCGGGTCCGCTCGAGCGCACGCCGATCGCCCGGGACGACACCGCGGCCGTGCTGGCCGCCCTCCTCGAGGCCCCCGACACGGCGGGGCTGACGCTCGAGCTGATGGGCGGCGACGACGACATCCTGGAGGCCGTGGCGGCCGTCCGGCCCTGACCGGCCAGGATCGGGGAAGGGCGGACCCGGTGCGGGCGCGCGGGAACGATCGGCGGGGTGGCGCGGTGTCGCCACGGGAGGAGTGCGGGTGAGCGAGCACGAGTTCGACGTCGTCGTGATCGGCGCGGGCCCGGTCGGGGAGAACGCCGCCGACTACGCCCACCGCGGCGGCCTGTCGGTGGCGCTGGTCGAGGCCGAGAAGGTCGGCGGGGAGTGCTCGTACTGGGCGTGCATCCCGTCGAAGGCGCTGCTGCGCACGCCGAGCGCGGTCGCCGCCGCGCGCCGGCTGCCGGGCGTGACCGCGGACCTCGACCCCGGGGCGGTGTTCGCCCGTCGGGACTCCTTCACCTCCCGCGGCGACGACTCGGGCCAGGCCGAGTGGGTCGGGTCGGCCGGGATCACGCTGGTCCGGGGGCACGGGCGGCTCGCCGGGGAGAAGGCCGTGACGGTCGGCGACGACGTCTACCGGGCCCGGCACGCCGTCGTCGTCGCCACCGGGAGCACGCCGGTCACCCCGCCGGTCGACGGCATCGACACCGTCCGGACCTGGGGGTCCCGCGAGGCGACCGCGGCGGACGAGGCACCGCGCCGGCTCGGGGTGCTGGGCGGCGGCGTGGTCGCCTGCGAGATGGCGCAGGCCTACGCGCGGCTGGGCTCGCAGGTCACCATGCTCGTGCGGGGCGATCGGCTGCTCACCTCCGCCGAGCCCGTCGCGGGGGAGAAGGTCGCCGCGGCGCTGCGTGCCGACGGGATCGACCTGCGCCTCGGCCAGGGGCTCGACGGCGTGGCGAAGTCCGGCGACGCGATCGCGCTGACCACCGGCGGCGAGACGATCGAGGTCGACGAGCTGCTGCTCGCCACCGGCCGGCGCCCGCGCACCGGCGACGCCGGGGTCGAGACGGTCGGCCTGGAGCCGGGGCGACCACTCGTGATCGACGACTCCGGGCTGGTGCGGGGCGTCGACGGCGGGTGGCTGTACGCGACCGGCGACGTCACCGGCCGGTCGCCGCTCACGCACATGGGCAAGTACCAGGCGCGGATCGCCGGGAACGCGATCGTCGCCCGGGCGCACGGCGCGGCCCTCGACACCGCGCCCTGGGGCGAGCACGCGATGACCGCCGACCACCACGCCGTGCCACAGGTCGTGTTCACCGACCCGGAGGTCGGGCACGTCGGCAGGACGGCCGACGGGGCGCGCGCAGCCGGGATCCCCGTGCGGACCGTGGAGATCCCGATCGCCGTCGCGGGCTCCTTGCTGCACGCCGACGGTTACGACGGCGCCGCGGTGCTCGTCGTCGACACCGCGCGGGAGGTGCCGGTCGGGGCGACGTTCGTCGGCCAGGACGTCTCCGAGCTGCTGCACTCCGCGACCGTCGCGATCGCCGGTGAGGTGCCGATCGGGCGGCTGTGGCACGCGGTCCCGTCCTTCCCGACGATCAGCGAGGTCTGGCTCCGGCTGCTGGAGACGTACCGGTCGGAGCCGCAGGCGTAGCCTCGGAGGACGTGCTCGACCTGATCGACCTGCGCGCCGACTGCCGCCGCTGCACCGGGCTGTGCTGCGTGGCGCCGGCCTTCGCCCGCTCCGCCGACTTCGCCTTCGCCAAGCCCGCGGGCACGCCCTGCCGGCACCTGCAGGCCGACGCCCGCTGCGGCGTGCACGCCGAGCTGCGGCCGCGGGGCATGGTCGGCTGCACGGTCTTCGACTGCTTCGGGGCGGGGCAGGCACTGTCGGCGCGGACGGACCGACGCGCCGGCGACACGACGGTGTTCGCGGCGTTCCCGCAGCTCAAAACACTGCACGAGCTGCTGCGGTACCTGCTGGAGGCGCGCTCGTTGAGTGGCGGTGTCCTGGCCGACGACCTCGGCGCGGCGATCGCCCGGACCGAGGAGCTCGCGGGCCTGGACCCTGCGGAGCTGGCGACGCTGGACGTCGAGGCCCACCGCCGCGCCGTCAACCCGCTGCTGGTCGCGGCGAGCGAGGCGGCACGCGGAGAAGGGCCGGACCACCGCGGTGCGGACCTGGTCGGTGCGCGGCTGCGGGGCGCGGACCTGCGGCGGGCGAGCCTGCGCGGCGCGCTGCTGCTGGGCGCCGACCTGCGTGGGGCGGACCTGCGCGGCGCCGACGTCACGGGCGCCGACCTCCGCGGTGCGCGGCTGGAGGGTGCCGACCTCCGCGAGGTGATGTTCCTGGTGCCGCCGCAGCTCACCGCGGCCCGGGGCGACGCGACCACGCGCCTGCCCGAGGGGTTCGAGCGCCCGGACCACTGGACCGCGGCACCGCGCGACTCCGCACCCGCCCGCCCGCGCAGCCAGGGCCGGCGGCGGTCGAAGCGCCGCTGAGCCCTCGGGTCGCACCCCCGAGCGCCGCCGTCGACCCGCCCGGGCGCCACCACGCGGTCAGGGGGCGGTCTGGCTCAGGGCGGCGGCGACCCCGATGGTCACCGCCATGACCGTGACCTCCACCCCCGCCCAGCGCAGCACGGGCAGCGTGCCGCGCTGCAGCCGTCGGCGGGCGAGGCCGCCGAGCAGGGCGAGCACGACGATCAGCCCGGTCTTGGCGAGGATCAGCGCGCCGTAGCTGCTGGTGAGCAGGTCCCCGAGGGACGGCAGCCGGAGCAGCGCGTTGGCCACCCCGGTCACCGCCGTGCCCACCAGGCACACCGTGGCGATCCGGGAGAAGCGCGGGAGGCCCCGGTCGAGCAGCGCGCGGTGCGGCGCCACGAGCAGGAGCAGCACGCCGAGCCCGCCCACCCACAGAGCCGCGGCACCCACGTGGAACGCCACGGTGACCACCGCGAGCGAGTGCTCGGGGGACGAGCCGGTGTGCCCGGTGACGGCCGGGGTCAGCGCGCCGAGCAGGGCCGCGACCAGCACGACCCGGCCCGGCACCGAGTCCGGGCTGCGCAGCCGGGCGATCGCGCAGCCGAGCACGGCGGCCGCGCACAACGCCGTCAGGACGATCCCGCGGCCCGCCGCGACCCGGGTGACGAAGGCACCGACGTCCGCCCCGGTGAGCGCACCGAGCGGACGACCGACGGCCTCCGCGGTGCGCGCCGCGACCGACACCAGCACCGCGGCGAGCCAGACCCCCGCCACGACGACCGTCGCGCGGTCGCCACGGCGGATCACCGTGGTACCGCGGGCGTCGCGCGCCGAGGTCGGGACCAGCACGGTGACCAGGCCGAGCCCGACGCACGCGACCGCGGCCGCGTCCGTCAGGCCCCGGAGGCCGGTGGCGACGAGGGTGATCCCGGCGGCCTGCGCCAGGACCCCGGCGAGGAGGGCGGCGTCGCCCGCGAGCCCGGTCCACACGAGCGGGGCCGCCCGCTCGGCGGACGGTCCCCGGCTCGCGGTCGGCGCCCCCATCAGGCCCGCCCCCGGCCCGGCGCGGTCACGACCGCCCCAGCCGCATCGCGACGGCCACCCCGGCCCCCACGAGCACCACGGCGCCCACGATCCACGGCCAGACCGGCATCCCGCCGGACTCCTCGGCGGGCGCGGTCTGTGCGGCCGGGGCGGCACTGGGTGCGGCCTCGGCCGACGGGATCGGCGGGGCGGAGCTGCCGGTGCCCGTCCCGGCCGTGGTCAGGGTGAACCCGACCTTGCCCGAGACGGGGTGGCCGTCGTCGGAGAGCACGCGGTAGCCGATCTCGTAGCGGCCGGCCGGGCCGAGCGGCCCGACCGTCGCGCTCACCGAGTCGCCCTGGGCCCGGACCTCGCCGGTGACGTAGTCCTTGCCGTCCGGGCCGATCACGGTGATCGTGTTGAAGCCCTGCTGCATGGTGTCGCTGAAGGTCAGCGTGACCTTCTGCGGACCGGTGTCCAGGGTGGCGCCGTCGGCCGGGTCGCTGCCCTCGAACTCGGCGTGCGCGAGCGCCGGGGTGGCGCCGAGCAGCAGCGCGAGCCCGGCGAGCAGGCCGGCGGCGGCGAGACGGGCCAGGCGGCTCATGTGTCGCTCCCCACCTTGTGCTCGCTCCGCGGCGAGGGCGTCGGGGCCGGACGGCGGCTGCGCAGCAGCGCGCCGCCGCCCAGGCCGAGCCCGAGCGCGCCGAGCAGCAGCCCGACGCCGCCCAGCCAGCGGGCGGTCGTGTCGGTGCTCGACGCGGTCTGCTCGGTCCCGGCGGCCGCGGCGCCGTCGTGGCCGCCGTGCCCGTCGCCGGTGGCGGCCGTCAGCGTGACGGTCGGGGCCGGGTGCTCCGGCTCCGGTGCGCCGGGGGTGGTCGGCTCGTCCCAGGCGACGACGCGGCCGTCGTCGTAGGTCTGGACGGCGGGCAGGACCAGCTGGTCGGTGCCGGTCGGCAGCGGGCCGAGCGAGAGCGGGAAGTCCACGAACTGACCGGGTCCGATGCGGGTACCCGGCTGCGCGGTCCAGGTGACCTTGGTGACGGCCTGGGTGACCTGCCGGCCGTCGACGTCGACGGGTGCGGGCAGGTTCCCCTTCGTGACCTCGGCGGTCCACCCGGGCTGCGGGGTGGTGCGGGCGGAGGTGACCGGGTGGTCGGTCGGGAAGGTGACCTCGAGCTTGGTGGTGCCCGCGGTGTCGGACTCGTTGGGCACGCGCATCGAGATGACGGCGTAGCCGCCCTGTTCGGCGGTGCTCGGCTGGGCGGTGACGTGCGCGAACGCCGGGACCGTCCCGGCGAGGAGGAGGCCGCCGGCGGCGGCGGTGACGGCCGTCGCGCGCAGCGCGGTACGGCGGGTGCGGGTGAGCACTTCGATGTCCTCTCGGCGCGCCGGTCGTCGGCGCGCGGGGTGCGGACCGGTCCCCGGGGACCGGCGGGTGCGATCAGGAAGCGGCGATCGGACCCGGTGCCGGCGGACCCCGGCGGAGGACGGCGCCGACGGCGGCGCGGCGGACGTGCCCGACGATCCCGGCCGCGGGCACCGCGAGGGTGCGCAGCGGGGCGTCGGCGGGGAGCGGCGCGGACCGGCGGGGCAGCACCCGGCGCAGCGCGCGCGCCAGGGCCGAGAGCAGCCGGTCGGCGTCCCGCAGCAGGAGCCCGGAGAGCACCGTGGCGACGGCGTGCATCACCAGCATCTGCGTGCCGGAGGTGGCGCCGCCGTGGTCGTGCCCGAGGAACTCGAGCAGCTCGTGCAGCACGAACTGCCCGGCGCCGAGCACCAGGACGGTGCCCACCGGCCCGCGGGCCCGCTCGGCGGCCGAGGTGACCGCCAGCGCGAGCAGGGGCAGCAGCACGACGAGCAGGCCGAGGTCGGGCAGCGTGCCGCCACCCGCCAGGTGCCCGAGGCCGGTCAGGAGGGTGCTCAGCGAGGCCAGCACGGCGCCGCGCAGTGCCCGCGCGTGGGCCGGTCCGGTCGGCGGGCCGGCCCCGAACGGGCCGGTCCGGGGCTGCATGGGCACAGACGGTAGCCGAGGGGGACCCGGTCGCCGAGGGGCGGGTCAGGGGCGGGACCAGGGGCCGGGCCGGGAGCCGGTCAGGACCGGATGCCGAGGAGGTCGAGCAGCCGGTCCTCGACCCGGTCGAGCTCGCCGGCGACGGCGCGGAACGCGGTGCGGCGGCGGGCCGCGGGCATCTGCTCGGCGGCCCGGACGGCCACGGCCAGGTCCGCGAGCCGGGGCCGCATCTCCCGGACGAACGCGGTGGCGGCCGGGGTCGCGTCCGGCGCGCTCTCGAGCTCGGTGAGCGCCTCGCCCGCGCGGGAGATGCGCGCGTGCAGCGCGCCGCCGCGGCCGGTGTAGCGGCCGAGCTGGTCGGCGGGCACGCCGAGCTGCCGGGCGCGGTAGGCGTCCCAGCGGTCCCGGGCGACCGCACCGGCCGCGATCGCGTAGGGCGCGAGCAGCGGCGCGACGGCCTTGCCGACCGCGATCAGCCGCTTGGTGCTGGCGGGGGTCAGGTCCTTGGGCGCGGCCGTGCCGGCCTCCTTGGCCAGCGCCTTCTGCGCCTTCCCCGCCTCCTTGCGGGCCTTCTTCGCGGCCCGGCGACCGGGCTTGTCCGTCGCGACGGCCTCGACAGCGGCCAGCGCGGTCCCGGCGGCCCGGCTCACGGCGTCGCCGGCCTGCTCGGCGGCCTTGCGTGCCTTCCGCTCGGCCTTGTCGGCCGCCTTCGCCGTCTTCCTCTCGATCCTCGCGGCCTTCTTCCCGACCGTCGCGGCGGCAGGCGACCCACCTCGTCGCAGTGCCATGTGTCCCGTGCCTCCCGCGTCGCGTACCCGTTCCCGGTGATCAGCGGCAGCCTAGAGGGCGTGGCGCGCCGTGGCAGGCGCGGAGTTGTCGGTGGCGGTCTCTACCCTCGGGGGTGTGACGGCGACGATCAGCGGTGCGGGCGGGCAGGCGGGCCCCGGAGGGTCCGTGCCCGGGCGCGGCGAGGGATCGGCGCCCGCGGTGCCCGCAGCGGCGCCACCGGCCTCGACGAACGGCCACCCGGTCCCGCTGCTCGACGCGGCGGCGACCTCCCGGTGCCGCCGCCGGGTGCACCTGGACCACGACCCGTCCGCGGCCGGCGCGCCGCGGGCCCTGCCCGATCCGGCGCTCGAGCAGCGCCGGGCGGACGTGCGGGAGCACCGTGCGCGGATCGCCGAGACCGTCGGCGGGGCGCAGGCCGGGGTGTGGCGGGCGGTGCCCGAGGGTCTGCCGGCCGCCGAGCGCGCCCGGCTGACGGGCGAGCTGGTCGCCGCGGGTGTCGGGCTGATCAGCGGGGCGGTGCTGCCGGTCGACCCGGCGGGTCGCCGCGGATCGGCCGAGCTGCTGGTCCGGGTGCCCGGCGGCGGGTACGTGCCCGTGATCGTCGTGCGGCACCGGATCACCGATCCCGGCGCCGGTGCGGCCACCACCCCGCTCACCGCGCCGTTCCCGCAGCTCGCGGTCGTGGACGAGGAGCGGAAGGTGCGTTCGCAGCCGCGGGACCTGCTGCGGCTGGCGCACCTCACCCGGATGCTGCAGACGGCGGGCTGGGCCCCGCCGGGCGAGGTCGAGGGCGCCGACCGCGGCGGCGTCGTCGGGCTGGACGCGGACGTCGTGGTGTGGCACGACCTGCGGGCCGGGCACTGGCCGGGCGACCGCAGCACCCTCGAGGAGTACGACGAGCGGTTCGCCGACCGCGCGGCCGTCGCCCTGGCGGCGGCCACCGGGGCCGAGCCGCTGGCCGAGCCGTCCCGCGTGCTCGAGTGTCGGCGGTGCCCGTGGTGGCCGACCTGCGAGGCCCGGCTCACGGCGGAGCGGGACGTGAGCCTGGTGGTGCGGGGCGACATGGCGGGGGCGCTGCGGGAGGTCGGCATCCGCACGGTCGACGAGCTCGCCGACCTCGATCCACTGGCCGAGCCGCCGGTGCCGCTGCCGGGTACCCCGTTCCCGGACGTGGTGGCGCTGGCCCGGGGCTGGCGGCGCGGGCTGGCCGTGGCCCGGCGGGTGGAGCGCGTGCCGGTGCGCCGTGCGGACGTCGAGGTCGACGTCGACATGGAGAGCTTCGGCGAGTCCGGCGCCTACCTGTGGGGCGCGGCGCTGTCCTACCCGGGCGGGGCGCGCGAGGGGGACGAGCCGCAGGGCTACCGCGCGTTCGCCACCTGGGAACCGGTGCCCACCCCGGACGAGGGGCGGTCCTTCGCCGAGTTCTGGACCTGGCTCTCGGGTGTGCGGGCCGCCGCCGAGCGGACCGGCCGCACCTTCGCCGCCTACTGCTACAACGAGCAGGCCGAGAACCGCTGGCTGCTGTCCTCGGCCACCCGGTTCGCGGGCATGCCGGGCGTGCCGACGCTCGCGGAGGTCCGCGAGTTCATCGCCGCGGACTGGTGGGTGGACCTGTTCGCCGTGGTCAACGAGTGGTTCCTGTGTGCTCAGGGCAAGGGGCTCAAGAAGATCGCCCCGGTCGCCGGGTTCCGCTGGCGCGATCCGGAGGCCGGCGGGGAGAACTCGATGCGCTGGTACCGGGACGCGGTCGGCATGGACGGTGCCCCGCCGGACCCCGCGCAGCGCGAGCGCCTGCTCGGCTACAACACGGACGACGTGCTGGCCACCCAGGCGCTGCGCGAGTGGATGACCTCGCGCGCGGTCGACGAGGTGCCGCTCGCGTCGGAGCTGTGACCGTGTCCGGAAACCGCCAGCGCGGGCCGGAGGACCCGGAGCATGCTGTGCAGGTGCAGCTGAACTGGGGGATCGTTCCGGCGCCGGAGCCGATCGGCGCCCTCACCGTCGCCGTGAGCGAGGCCGGCCTGTGCCTGGTCGGGTTCGGGGCGTCGCCGGAGCGCGCGGCGGCGGCCGCCGTGCGGCTGGGGGTCGAGCCGGTCGAGGACGCGGCCGGCACCCGCGCCGCGGCCGCGCAGCTCGAGGAGTACCTGGCGGGGGTGCGCCGCGTCTTCGACCTGCCGCTGGACTGGCGGCTCACCCACGGCACCCAGCGCACCGTGCTGCAGGCCCTGTTCGCGCACGTCCCGTACGGGGCGACCACCACCTACGCCGAGCTCGCCGCGCTCAGCGGGGCCTACGAGGGTCACGGGTACACGGCGGCCCGCGGGGTCGGCGCGATCATGGGCTCGAACCCGCTCCCGGTCGTCGTGCCCTGCCACCGGGTGACGGCCGCGGGCGGGCTCGGCGGGTTCGGCGGCGGCCGCGCCACCAAGGAGTGGCTGCTCGCGCACGAGGGCGTGCTGGCCCCGACCCTGTTCTGAGCGCTGCACCGGGGCATGGCTCCGGCCGTCCCGGCCCGGGCCCGGCCTGATCACCGTTCGGGACCGGAATGCGTCGCCTCCGGCGCTCGACGGTCCCACGCGACGATCACGGACCACGGGGTCGGTCGGCACGCTCCGGCGCACCGGTCCGGGGGTGCGCGTACCTGCCGGAGCGTGCGGATCCGCGCCCGGGCTGCCCGTGCGCGCGCTTCCGCCGCGGCCCGCTGACGATGCAGGCGCATTCATCGCCCGACCGACCGCGCACCCCGTCAAGATCGCCGCTCGAGACCGGAAAGCGTCGAATTCGGTGGGGCGGCGGCCTTGAGCAGTGATCTTGGGCCCTCGTAGGCTCACGTCCCTGCTCGCGGGCCGGTGGACTTGCTCCTCGGCACTGCTCGCGGGCCGGTGGACTTGCTCCTCGGCACTGCTCGCGGGCCGGTGGACTTGCTCCTCTGCACTGCTCGCGGGCCCGTGGACGGTCGCTCGCTCGCACTGCTCACCGGTCCGCGTCGGAGCTGCCCTCGCGATGTTCGCGGCTACGGGCGACCTGCCTGCCGCGCAGGCAGGATCGCCGGCGATCCGCCGTGGCGCCCGTCGTGATCGCCGCTCGGGACCGAGAAGCGCCGGATCTGGCGGGCA
This sequence comes from Pseudonocardia lutea, assembly GCF_042658055.1. NCBI lineage: Bacteria > Bacillati > Actinomycetota > Actinomycetes > Pseudonocardiales > Pseudonocardiaceae > Pseudonocardia > Pseudonocardia lutea. The sequence goes on along the minus strand of NZ_JBHSQK010000002.1, from coordinate 18,222 downwards.
GCGGTCCCGAACACCGATTTTGGGCCGGAGGACGGGCCGGAGTGCGACGTCGGCAGGCCTACGCCCCTGCTTACGGATCCGGGCCGGCACGGCTTGCGTATCCCGCATACGGCGCTCGTGCAGATCCGCGGCGCACGCGAGCTCGCCCGAGGTCGGATCGGGCCTCCGGTCGGCGTCCGGGTCGGTGTGGTGCGAGGGTGGGGCCGTGGCACCCCGCACGTACGAGAAGCTCGGCCCCACCGGAGCGGCCGCGAGCACCCACCACCTCGGCACCTCCACCGCCCTGACCGTGCTGGCCCGGGGTGGCAACGCCTTCGACGCGGCCGTCGCGGCCGGGTTCGTCCTCCAGGTCGTGGAGCCGCACCTGTGTGGTCCCGGCGGCGAGGTCCCGATCGTGTTCACCACAGCCGCCGACCCGCAGCCTCGGGTGCTGTGCGGGCAGGGCGTCGCCCCCGCCGCCGCGACGATCGACCGCTACCGCGCCGAGGGCTGCACGCTCGTGCCCGGCACCGGCCTGCTCGCCGCGACCGTCCCCGGCGCGTGGGACGCGTGGCTGATGCTGCTGCGCGACCACGGCACGTGGGAGCTGGCCGACGTCCTGGCCCCCGCGATCGGCTACGCCGCGAACGGGTTCCCGCTGGTCCCGCGGATCCCGGACACGATCGCCACGGTCGAGGAGCACTTCCGCCGGCACTGGCCGACCTCGGCCGAGCAGTGGCTGCCGGCGGGCGACGTCCCCCGCCGCGCACACCGGTTGCCGACACTCGCGGCGACCTGGCAGCGGCTGCTCGACGAGGCGCAGGGCACCACCCGGGAGGCGCGCATCGACGCGGCGCGGGCCGCCTGGTACCGCGGGTTCGTCGCGGAGGCCGTCGACCGCTTCTGCCGCACGCCGGTGCGCGACGAGACCGGCCGGGACCACGCCGGCCTGCTCACCGCCGACGACCTCGCCGGCTGGTCCGCGACGTACGAGGACGCCCTGGTCGTCGACGCCGGCGCGGGCTGGCAGGTCGCGAAGTGCGGGCCGTGGTCGCAGGGCCCGGTCCTGGCGCAGACGCTGCGCCTGCTCGACGGCGTCGAGCTGGCGTACGAGGACGGGATCGCGACCGCGGACACCGTGCACACCGCCGCCGAGGCCGCGAAGCTCGCCTTCGCCGACCGCGAGGCCTGGTACGGCGACAGCGCCCCGGTGCCGATGGACGACCTGCTCGCCGACGACTACACCGCCGCCCGCCGTACGCTGATCGGCGAGTTGGCCTCCCGCGAGCTGCGTCCCGGCTCGCCCGGGGGCCGCGACCCGCGGCTGGGTGCGCTCGCGACGGACCCCGACCGGCCGATCGGCAAGGGCACGGAGGGTCCCGGCACCGGGGAGCCGACGGTGGCGCGACTCGAGGAGGGCGCCGCGACGGGCGAGCCGGCACCGAGCGAGCCCACGCTCACCCGGCAGGGCGTGGCCCGGGGCGACACGGTGCACATCGACGTGGTCGATGCGGCCGGGAACATGGTCTCCGCGACGCCGTCGGGCGGCTGGCTGCAGTCCTCGCCGACGATCCCCGAGCTGGGGTTCTGCCTGGGCACGCGGGCGCAGATGTTCTGGCTGGAGGAGGGTCTGCCCAGCTCGCTGATGCCGGGGCGGCGCCCCCGCACGACCCTCTCGCCAAGCCTCGGCCTGCGGAACGGCGAGCCCCGGATCGCGTTCGGCACCCCCGGCGGTGACCAGCAGGACCAGTGGCAGCTCTGCTTCGTGCTCGCGCACACCCGGGCGGGGCTGGACCTGCAGGCCGCGATCGACGCCCCGGCCTGGAACACGACCTCCTTCCCCGCCTCGTTCGCGCCGCGGGGCTGGGAACCGGCGGGCCTGGTCGTCGAGTCCCGGCTGGGCGCGGAGACGATCGACGAGCTGGCCCGCCGCGGGCACCGGGTCACGGACGCGGGCCCCTGGGCGCTGGGCCGGCTCTCCGCCGTCGGGCGGGGGGACGACGGCCTGCTCGCCGCCGCCGCCGACCGCCGCAGCGGCGTGGGCTCCGCCGCCGCCCTGTGAGAACCGCATTGTGGTCCCACGACGCAGATTCCGGGGCCGGGAAAGCGCGTTATGGTTCCATGATGCGTGAACTCGGCCGCCGAGAACGCGTCATGGCTCCATAACGCACTCCGACAGTGCGCCATGGAGCCATTCGTCCAGGGGCGGGACGCTCCTATGGTTGGTCAAGCCCCTGAGTCGGCGGGTGGGTGTTCGAGCTGTCGGTAGAGCTGGCGGCTGATGTAGCGCTTGAGGCAGCGGCGGATCTCAGGGTCGGTCTTGCCCTGGGCGCGCCGGCGTTCGGCGTAGGCGCGGGTGTCGGGGTCGTAGCGCAGCCGCGAGACGGCGATGGTGTGGATGGCCCGGTTGAGTTGGCGGTCTCCGGAGCGGTTGAGCCGATAGCGCACCGTCTTGCCCGAGGACGCAGGGATGGGTGCGGTGCCGGCGAGCATGGCGAACGCGCCGTCGTCGCGGCAGCGGCCCGCGTGTGACCAGGCGGCGAGCACGACCGCGGCGGTGATCGGGCCGACCCCGCGCAGGGGAAGCAGGTCCGGACGCCAGGACCGCACGATCGCCCGGATCGCCTTCTCGTGCTCGGCGGCCTCGGTCTCCAGGTTGCGGATGCGTCGCGCGAGGCTGCGCAGGGCGCTCATCGCGGTGAACACGTGGATGTCTGCGGCCGCGGTGTGCGGGCGTAGCCGGGCGGCGGTGGAGACCATCACGACGATGCTCTGCCCGCGGAAGCGGTCCCGAACCGGCTCCGGTGCGGTGATCACCAGGGCGCGTAGCTGTCGTTGAGCATCCGCGCCCGCCTCCACTGCGCCGCGGCGCACGGTCAGCAGGTTCTGCAACGCGGCCCGGTCCTCGCCGGTCTTGGGTTGGGCCAGCCGGGTGCGGGACAAGGCTTCGCGGGCTGCGCGGGCGGCGTCGAGCGGATCGGACTTGCGCCCACCGCGGCGAGCCGGGCGGCCGGGACGGTCGAGCTCGACGACCAGCTCGTCAAGGTCACCGAGGTGCCGCGCCAGCCCGGCGCCGTAGCCACCGGTGCCCTCGATCGCCCACGCCCGCAGCCCGGCGTGGGCGTCGGCGAACTCGACGAGCTCGCCGTAGCCCTCGGCGTCCGCGGACACCGTCACCGTGGCCAGGACCGCTCCGGTGCTCGCGGTGACCGCGGCGGCGGTGTGGGTGGCGGTGTGGGTGTCGACGCCGATCACGACATCAACCACCTCGGCCAGCCTCGAGTCGTCCGGCCTGGATTTCTCGGCCGGCTCTGTCAGCATGGGCATCGCGTTCTCCTTGCCGGGAGGGACGTGGAAGGTCCCGGTCCCGGTTCGGAGCCGGCAAGACTGTGACGGGACACGCCGGGGGCTACCGGCGGTCATGCTCCTGATCAGGCCAGCTGCTCCGGCCGGGGCCGGCGCCGACGACAGCAGGCGGGCAAGTCCGGTCAAAGACACCCGAAGGGCCAGTCAGACCAAGGGCCACACCCACTGCCGCCGTACACCAACCCCATCATCACCGGGCCGGTACCGCCAGCCTCACAGTCAGCCCAGGACGGCCTGGATGTCGATGTCGATGCGCAGGGTGCGCCCGATCGCCAGCACGCCCGCGAGGACGCTCTGGTTCCAGGAGATCGCGAAGTCGTCCCGGGAGATCTCGGTGGTGGCCGAGAAGGCCGCCCGGGTGCCGCCCCACAGGTCGGGGCCCGTGCCGCGGTACCGGACGTCGAGCGCGACCGGCGCGCTCACGCCCTTGAGCGTGAGCAGCCCGTCGACCCGCCAGTGCCGGGTGTCGATCCGGACGAGCCCGTCGGACTTGTAGCCGATCTCCGGGTGGACGTCGACGTCGAGGAAGTCGGCGCTGCGCAGGTGCGCGTCCCGGTCGGCGTCGTCGGAGTCGACGCTGGCCGGGTCGATGGAGACCTCCACCGAGCTGTTCTCCAGGGGGTCGGCGACCTGGATCCGGCCGCCGAAGCCGCGCAGCCGCCCGTGGATCCGGCTCATGCCCAGGTGCAGGGCGGTGGCGCGGATGCTCGAGTGGTGCGGGTCGATCGTCCAGGTCCCGGGGGCGGGCAGGACGTCCCCGCCCACCTTGGCCAGCTCCAGCACGCCCATCGTGGAGCGCTCGCCGGCCACCTGGACCGTGCGCGCGGCGGGCTCGTGCCCGGCCGCGGCGGCGATCACCGTGTACGGGCCCGTCTCGAGGCCCTCGATCACGAACCCGCCGTCCTCGCGGCTGGCCGCCCGGCCGCGCTGCACGCCCGTCGCGTCGACGGCCGTCAGCGTGCCCCCGGTGACGGGCCAGCCGTCCGGGGTCATCAGCCGTCCGGTCACGTCGCTCATCGGAGTCCCTCCGTCGTTCCGTTGTGTGCCGCGCCGGTCCCCACCGTCCCGTTCTGCCCGAGGCCGTTGCGGGCGGCTCCGAACTGCGCGGTGCCGTTCGGAGCGCCGTTCGCGGTGCCGTTAGCGGTGCCGTGCTGCGCGGGGGCCGGGAACTCGACGTCGGTCGTGGTCACCCCGCCGGAGCCCACCTGCACCACCGTCGCCACCGGCGCGTAGCCGCTGGCCGTGAGCGTGTAGGTCCCGCCGGGCAGGTTCTCGAAGACGAACGAGCCGTCCGGGCCGGTCACGGTCGACGCGACCACGGTGCCCCGTCCGTCGATCAGGGTGGCGAGCGCCTCGGCGACCCCGCGGCCGTCGCTGGCGGCCACGACGGTGCCGACGAGCCGGGCCCGCCGGGGCAGCTCGACGTCGTGGTCGGTCACCATGCCGGTCCGCAGCTCGACCGCCGCGGCGACCGGCGCGAAGGACGACCCGGTCACGGTCAGCGTGTACCGCCCCTCGGGCACGCCGTCGAGCCGGTAGCGCCCGGCGGCGTCGGGCCGGCCGGTCGCGGCGACGTCGCCCCGCGCGTCGATCAGGGTGATCGTGGCGTCGTCGACCGGCGTGCCCTCGGCGTCCCGCACCGCGCCGCGCACCGCGCAGGTGCCGGCGAGCGGGACGGCGTGCCGGCGGGGTCCGTCCGCCACCGCCACCATCGCCGCGTGGGGCTGGAAGGCGCCGGAGGTGGCGACGACGAGATAGGTGCCGCCGTGGGCCAGCGGGATCCGGTACCCGCCGTCCGGCCCGGTCATGGCGCGGCCCTCCTGGCGGCCGCCCGGGTCGGTCACGGTGACGACCGCGTCGGGCAGCCCGGCACCGTCGGCGCGGTGCACGATGCCGTTGACCTCGGGGCCCGGGCCGTACCCGGCCGGCCCCGCGGCCTCCTGCGGCGCGGTCGGCGTGGACGGCCCGGTCGGTGCCGGGCCGGGCTCGCCGGCGAGGTGGTGCCGGCCGCCGTCCCCCGGCGCGTCGCCCGCCGGTCCGGCACCGTCGCGCGCGGCCACGGCCGCGGCGACCGTGCCCGGGCGCACGGCGTGCCCGTTGCCGAGGTGCCCGTTGCCGGGCTGGGGCGCGGGGTGGGTGGCCCGGTACTCCTCGATCGGCTCCACGGCCGCGGTCACGGCCGCGGGGGCGGGCGGGGTGCCCGCCTCCTCGGCCAGCCGGGCCTGGGCGCCGGACATGGTGCGCAACGGCAGCTCCTTCAGGAACAGCAGCAGGACGAACGCCACGAAGATCACGAACGCGACGATCAGGAAGGCCAGCGTCATCGAGTCGGTGAAGCCGACCAGGAAGGGCCGGGCCAGCCGGGGGTCGATCTGCTGGAGGAAGGCCGAGTCGTTCAGCACGCCGGAGGCGGCGGACAGGTCGCCGGACCGTGCGCCCTGCACGATCTGCTGGTTCACCGGGTTCGCGACGACCGAGGGATCGGCGAGCGCGGCACGGAAGGTCTGGCCCGCGTCCCCCCGGAAGGCGCTGGTGATCCTCTCCCCGACCGTGGAGAAGACGATCGAGAGCACGATCGCCGTGCCGAGCGTGCCGCCCATCTGCCGGAAGAAGGTCGCCGACGCCGTCGCCACACCCATGTCCCGCGCGGGGACCGCGTTCTGCACCGCGAGGACCAGGGTCTGCATGCAGCTGCCGAGGCCGAGGCCGAACATCGCCATGTAGAGGTCGAGCTCCCACAGCGGGATGTCGACGGTGACCCGGAAGTGCAGCAGCAGCATCGCGCCGACCATCAGCGCGGTGCCGACGATCGGGAAGATCTTGTACCGGCCCGTGCGGGCCGTGACCTGGCCGGAGACGACGGAGGCCGTCATGATCCCGGCGACCATCGGCAGCATGAGGAAGCCGGACTCGGTCGGGCTGGCCCCGTGCACGATCTGCAGGAACTGCGGCAGCAGTGCGATGCCGCCGAACATGCCGAGACCGATCACGATGCCGACGACACTGGTCAGGCTGAACACGCCGTTGCGGAACAGCCGCAGCGGGAGCAGCGCGTCGTCGCCGTAGCCGCGCTCGCAGAACACGAACGCGACCAGGCCGACGACGCCGATGACGTAGCAGACGATCGCCGAGGTGGAGCCCCAGCCCCACTCGCGGCCCTGCTCGGCCACGATGAGCAGCGGGACCAGGCCGACGGCGAGCGTGAGCGCGCCGGGCCAGTCGATGCGGTGCGGCCGCGGCGTGTGCGGCACGTTGAGGACCTTGGCCACGACGACCAGGGCGAGCAGCCCGAGCGGCACGTTGACCAGGAAGATCCACCGCCAGCCGTCGATCCCCGCGATGGAGGCCTGCCCGGAGAGCACGCCGCCGATGACCGGGCCGAGCACGCTCGACGTGCCGAACACGGCGAGCATGTAGCCCTGGTACCGGGCCCGCTCCCGCGGCGGCACGATGTCGCCGAGGATCGTCAGGGCCAGCGAGAACAGGCCGCCGGCGCCGAGGCCCTGCACCGCGCGGAAGCCTGCCAGCATGTACATCGACGTGGCGAAGGTGCACAGCACCGACCCCACGACGAAGATCGAGATCGCGGTGAGGAACAGCGGCTTGCGGCCGAAGATGTCCGACAGCTTGCCGTAGAGCGGCGTGCTGATCGTGCCGGTGATCAGGAACGCGGTGGTGGCCCAGGCCTGCTGGGACAGTCCGCCCAGGTCGTCGGCGATGGTGCGGATCGCGGTCGAGACGACGGTCTGGTCGAGCGCCGCCAGGAACATCCCGAGCATGAGCCCGACCAGGATGGTCACGATTTGCTTGTGCGACAGCTCACCGCCCCGGTCGATCGGCGGGGCCGGCCGCGCGGGCGCGGCGGCGGCTGGGCTGGTCATCGGGGGTCCCCCTCGGTCGTGCGGTGGAGATCGGCGACGAAGCGGCCGAGCAGGTCGGCGAACTGGCCGCGGGCCTCGGGGGTCCAGTCGGCCAGGGCGTCGACGAGCTGGGCGGCCCGGCGCCGTCGTTCGGAGTCGAGGACCCGGTGGCCCTCGGCGGTGGCGGCGAGCAGGCTCGCCCGCCCGTCCTCGGGGTCGGCGCGCCGCTCGACGAGCCCGGCCCGGACCAGGCCGGCGACCTGCCGGCTGATGGTCGACGGGTCCGCGCACATCGCGGCCGCGATCTCCCCCGAGCGCTGCGGGCCCTCCGTCGCGAGCTTCGCGAGCAGCGGGAACGCCGCCGTCTCGAGCTCCGCGCGGTAGGTCGGGCCCACCCGCTTGACCAGACGCATCAGCATGACGATCTGGTGCACCAGCCGGTCGGCGACGTCGATGTCCCGGTCGTCGAGGGCCCGGGGGTCGAGGACGCCGTCGGGGAGCGCGGGCGCGCCCTCGATCTCGGCGGTCATGCATGCTCCTGGTGGTCTCTTTACCTGTACTTTGCGTGTATCACGCAACGAGTTGCTGTACGCAAGCATGAACCCGTCCCGGGGACGCGCGCAAAGCGATTACCCCCTCGAGGACGGTGATCCCCACCACCTCGGCGGGATACGGTGCCCCCGTGGCCCGGCCGACGGTGGTGGAGAACGTCTTCGATCCCCGGGTGTTCGCCCGCGGCGTGCCGCACGAGGCGCTGCGCCGGCTGCGGGACGAGAACCCGGTGTCCTGGCAGGAGGAGCACGAGGTCGGCATCTGGCCCGCCGGCCCCGGCTACTGGGCGGTGACCCGCTACGACGACGTCCGGCACGTGCTGCGCAGCCCGGCCGACTTCTCGTCGTCGCTCGGGGCCACGCAGATCCGCGACCCCGACCCCGCCGACCTGCCCTTCATCCGCCGGATGATCCTCAACATGGACCCGCCCGAGCAGGTCCGGCTGCGCACGCTCGTGACCGGCGCGTTCACCCGGCGCCGGCTGGAGCGGTTCGCCGCGACCGTCCGCGAGCGGGCCGCCACCCTGCTCGACGCGGTGGCGGAGCGGGGCGGCTGCGACCTGCCCGCCGAGGTCACGGACGACTTCCCGCTGCAGAACCTCGCCGACCTGCTCGGCGTGCCCGCCGCGGACCGCGCGCAGCTGCTGCACTGGACGAACCGCGTGATCGGCTACCAGGACCCCGAGCACGCCCAGGTCGTGCTCGACGCCGACGGCCGGCCGGTCAACCCGCGCTCGCCCGCGCAGCTCGCCGACATGTTCGGCTACGCCGAGGAGCTCGCCGAGGCCAAGCGCCGGCACCCCGGCGACGACGTGATGACCGCCCTGGTCCAGGCGGAGGTCGACGGCGAGCGGCTCACCGACGCCGAGCTGAAGATGTTCTTCTTCCTGCTGGTGGTCGCCGGCAACGACACCGTCCGCAGCGCCCTGCCGGGCGGCGTGCTCGCGCTGGTGGAGCACCCGGGGGAGTACGCGCGGCTGCGCGCCGATCCCGGCCTGCTGCCCGCGGCGATCGAGGAGATGCTGCGCTGGCACCCGCCGGTGCTGACCTTCCGCCGCACCGCGACCCGGGACCTCGAGCTCGGCGGGCAGGCGATCGCGGCGGGGGACAAGGTCGTCGTCTACCACGTCTCCGCGCACCACGACGAGCGCCGCTTCCCCGATCCGCACCGCTTCGACCCCGATCGCACGCCCAACGACCATCTCGCCTTCGGGCAGGGCCCGCACCTGTGCCTGGGCGCCGCGTTCGCCCGGCTGCAGATGCGCGAGTTCCTGGAGGAGTTCCTCACCCGGCTGCCGCAGGTGGAGCTCGCGGGCGAGCCGCGCCGGCTGACCTCGAACTTCATCAACGGCCTCACCCGGCTGCCGCTGCGCTGGTGACCCCCGGCTAGTCTCCGCCGCACGCGATCACGGGAGGCGTGCCAGTGGGTCGGACGGGCCGGGTCGGGCGTGTGGTCACCGGGTTCGCGTTCGTCCTGGCGCTCGCCGGCTGCGCGCAGCCCGGGCAGCTGGGCCATCCCGCGCCGGCCCCGGAGGCCGCCCCCGCCGCGCCGGACGCCGCGCCGATCACCGCCGCCTCCGCCCCGGCCGGACCGCAGACGGTCGGGCGCGGGGTCGTCGACGTCCCGCTGCGCTTCCGCACCCCGGCGCCCGCCGACTACGCCGTGCGCACCCTCGACCTCGCCCCGGGCGCGGCCCTGGGCTGGGAGACCCACCCGGGCACCGAGCTGACCCTGCTCGCGGCCGGGCAGGCCGCCGTGCAGGAGGCCGGGGCGTGCGCGCCGCGGGTCCTCGCGCCGGGGGAGGTCGCAGCCGTCGGCGAGGGGGTGGCGCACGTCGTGCGCAACACCGGCACCGCCCCGGCGCGGCTGGTCGTCACCACCTTCCTCGCGCAGGGCGTGCCGGAGGCGACCCAGGTGCCGCCGGCCTGCCCCGAGGAGCCCCCGGCCGCCGCGCCGGCGCCGTAACTCCGACGTCACCGGCGGCCGGAGCTCCGGTGTGCCGCCGCCCGGCGCAGTCCGCCACCGGGGTGGAAGAGGGGGCGCCCGGACCCGCCGATGTGGAACGATGGCCTCCAGTCGGGGACCCTTTTCTTTCGACCGGGCGGAGTGCATGGCGAGGAAGACCGTGACCGCCAACGACGGGCGGACGTGGGAGGTCAGCAGGCGCATCGACTGGTCGCCGCCCGCGGTCGGCGACGAGTTCGAGCACGACGTCGACGGCGGCCGCGGGGCCGTCGTGATGGTCGTCTGCGCGCTGATCGTGTTCGGCGTCGCCATCGTGGCCTGGCCGCTGCTCGCCCGTTCCCAGGTGTACGTGCCGGCGGCCTACTGGTTCGCCGCGATCGTGATCCTCGGGTTCTTCCCGGTCCGCTGGTACCTGCGCCGGCCCTGGAAGATCGTCGCGGAGACGGACGGGCACTACGGCTCCGACGCCGGCCGCGAGCACTGGGTGGGCAAGGTCCGCGGGATCGGCCGCGCCCAGGAGGAGATGCGCGTGGTGGTGCTGTCGCTGCGCCAGCGCGGCACCCCCGGCCACGCCGACAGTCCCCTGCAGCCGGTCAACTGATGCCCGAGCTCCCCGAGGTCGAGGCGCTCGCCCAGCACCTGCGCGACCACGCCCTCTACCGCCCGGTCGCGCGCGTCGACGTGGCCAGCATGAGTGTGCTCAAGACCTTCGACCCGCCGGTGTCGGCGCTGGCCGGCCGGGTGGTCACGGGCGCGAGCCGGTTCGGCAAGTTCCTGTCGGTGGACTTCGAGGACCGGCCCGACGAGCCGGGCCTGCACCTGGTCACGCACCTGTCCCGGGCCGGCTGGCTGCGCTGGCACGACCAGGCCGCCGCCACCCCGCCCAGGCCCAGCGGGCGCGGCCCGCTGGCCCTCCGGGTGCACCTCGACACGGTCGGCGGGCCGGGGTTCGACCTCACCGAGGCCGGCACCCAGAAACGGCTCGCGGTGTACCTCGTGCGCGACCCGCAGGAGGTGCCGGGCATCGCGAAGCTCGGGCCCGACGCGCTGGACGTCGACCGGGCCGGGTTCGGCGCGCTGCTCGCAGGGCGCTCCGAGCGGATCAAGAACCTGATCACCGACCAGAAGGTGCTCGCCGGTATCGGCAACGCCTACAGCGACGAGATCCTGCACACCGCCCGGCTGTCCCCGTACGCCGTCTCCGGGCGGCTCACCGAGGACAAGGTCGACGTCCTGTACGAGGCGATGCGGACCGTGCTCACGGACGCGGTGGACCGCTCCGTGGGGCAGCGCGCCGCCTCCCTCAAGGGCGAGAAGCGCTCCGGGCTGCGGGTGCACGCGCGCACCGGGCTGCCGTGCCCGGTGTGCGGCGACACCGTGCGGGAGGTGTCGTTCGCCGATCGGTCGTTCCAGTACTGTCCGACCTGCCAGACCGGCGGCAAACCCCTGGCCGACCGGCGGCTCTCCAGACTGGTGAGGTGACACCCGTGGCGGACGTGCTCTCGTCGCCGCTGGTGCTCGTCCTCGGGGTGGTCATCGTGGCGCTCGTCGCCGTGATCGTGGTGCTGCTGGTGCGCCGCGCCCGCCGGCACACCTTCGCGAGCCCGCTCGAGCGGGCCACCTTCTCCACGCTGCACACGGTCGCGCTCGCCGCGCCCGCCCTGCGCGAGGGGCTGAACCCGAACTCCGCGGCGTACGCGTTGCCCTACCTGCGCACCCTGTTGGACACCTGCGCGCTCACCATGACGGACGCCCGCGGCGAGGTCCTGGCCTGGGACGGGGAGGCGGACCAGCACAAGCCGGACGTGGTGTCCCTCGCCGACCAGGTGATCTCCACCGGCCGCCAGCAGGTGCTCTCGCACTCGGCCATCGCCTGCCAGTACCCGAGCTGCGACGTCCGCGGCATCGTCGTCGTGCCGCTGGAGAGCGACGGCGCGATCATCGGCACGCTCGCCGCGCTCACCACCGCGACCGCGGGCCCGGTGCTGCTGCGGGCCACCGCCGAGGTCGCGCGCTACGTCTCCAGCCAGCTCGAGCTGGCCGAGCTCGACGAGTCGCGCGCCCGGCTGAACCGCGCCGAGGTGCGGGCGCTGCGCGCGCAGATCTCGCCGCACTTCGTCTACAACGCGCTCACCACGATCGCGAGCTTCATCCGCACGGACCCGGTGCGCGCCCGCGACCTGCTGATCGAGTTCGCCGACTTCACCCGGTACTCCTTCCGCACCGCCGGCGAGTACACGACGCTGTCGGACGAGCTGACCAACATCGAGCGCTACATCGCGCTCGAGAAGGCCCGCTTCGGCAACCGCCTGAACATCAAGCTGCAGATCGCGCCCGAGGTGCTCAACGTGGTGCTGCCGTTCCTCGCGCTGCAGCCGCTGGTGGAGAACGCGGTGCGGCACGGCCTGTCCGGCAAGCCCAACGGCGGCACGATCACGATCACCGCCGAGAACGCCGGCGCCGAGTGCGTGATCATCGTGGAGGACGACGGCGTGGGCATGGATCCCGCCCGGCTCACCGAGGACCTCGACGACGCCCACCTCTCCGGCGCGCACGTCGGCCTCGGCAACGTCGACGACCGGATGCGCTCGGCCTTCGGGGACGACTTCGGCCTGGTCGTGGACACCGCCGTCGGCGCGGGCATGAAGATCACGCTGCGGGTGCCGAAGTTCCGGGCGGGCATCCGGGTCTGAACCCGCGACCCGAGCCGGACGGGCGTTTCCCGGCACCGCACAGAATCGCGCCAGACTTTCTTCAACCGAGGTGCATCCGCGGATGGACGTGCACCGGTAGTGCGGGGTGTCAGGAGCCGGCCGGGCCTCGTCGACGAGGGCCCGTGGTTCGACCCCCTCACGAGGAGATCCGATGCGACGCCTCACCCTCGCCCTCGGCGGACTGCTCACGGCGTGCGCCGCCGCCGTCGCGACCGCCCCGACCGCGACCGCCCAGGAGACCGGCACCGTGCACGTCGTGCACGGCATCCCGGACACCCCGGTGGACGTCTACGTCGACGGGCAGCGCGCGCTCGACGACTTCGCCCCCGGCACCGTGGCGGGCCCGGTCGACCTGCCGGCCGGGACCAGGAGCGTGGCCCTCTTCCCGGCCGACGCGGCCGACGGCTCCGGCGCGCCGCTGCTGTCCGCGCAGGCGGAGGTCCCGGCCGGCGGCGACGTCACCCTCGCGGCCCACCTCGACGCGAACGGCGCCCCGACGGTCACCCCGTTCGTCGACGACGTCTCGGCCGTGCCGGCCGGGCAGGCCCGGCTGGTCGTCCGGCACACGGCCGCCGCGCCGGCCGTCGACGTGCTGGCGAACGGCACCCCGGCGCTCACCGGGCTGACGAACCCGAACCAGGCCGCGGCCGAGGTCCCGGCGGGCACCCTGTCCGCCGCGGTCGCCGCCGCGGGCACGACCGAGCCCGTGCTCGGGCCGGCCGACCTGACCCTGGCCGAGGGCACGGCGACCTTCGTGCACGCGACCGGCTCGCTGCAGGCGAACAACCTCCGGCTGGTGACCTTCACCGTCGACGGCCTGCACAGCGCTCCGGCCGGCGTCCCGGCCGGAGCCCCGTCGGGCGCCCCGGCGGACGACGGCGGAGGGCCGGCGATCGGCGCGGCGGCCGGCCTGGTGCTGGTCGGGGCCGGCGCGATCGGCCTGCGCCGCACGCGCGCCGCGCGCTCCTGACCGTGGCGCGCACGCGAGCCCCGGGTCCGGTCGAGGGTCGGGTCGCGAGAGGGGTCGCGGCCCTGTTCGCGCTGGTCGCGGGGCTCGCGCTGCTCACCGGGACGGGGGTGGCCCGGGCGCTGCGGGCCGCCCCCGCTCCGGTGCCCCCGCCGGCGGGCCCGGTCGTTCCGGGTCCGGTCGCGGTCCCGGCGGGGGACCCCGGAGCAGCCGCACCGGCCGCTGCCGAACCGGTGGGGCTCACGGTCGACCGGGCCGGGCGGGTGCTGCTGGCCGGGCCGGTGCGGCCGGTCGGGGTGGACGCCACCGGGGCGATGGGCGTGCCGGCGGAGGTCGCGACGGTCGGCTGGTACCGCTTCGGCCCGGCCCCGGGCGCCGGCACCGGCTCGGCGGTGCTGGCCGGGCACGTCGACGACCGGGAGCAGGGGCCCGGCGCGTTCCACGATCTCGCCGGGCTCACACCGGGCGACGTGGTCACGGTCCACCGCTCCGCGGCCCCGGCGGTCCGGTACGAGGTGCGCGAGGTGCGGGCGGTGGACAAGCAGGCGCTCCCGGCGGGCGAGCTGTTCGCCCGGGACGGTCCGCCCCGGCTGACCCTGGTGACGTGCGGCGGGCCGTTCGACCGGGGGACCCGGTCGTACCGGGACAACGTCGTGGTCACGGCCGCACCGCTCGACCCGCTCCCTGCGCCGCCTGCACAGCCGGCGGGGACGTCGTGAGCACCCCGGCCGCGTCGTCGTCGGGATGCCCGGTTCGTCCGGCCCTGCGATGCTCGTCCGGTGACACGCCGACGGGCTCCGGGATGACGGAGATCCTGCCGCCGGGCCCCCCGCGGGAACCGCGCAGCGCCACGGATCCCGGGCGGCCGCCGGCGACCGGGGCGACCGGGTCGGCAGCGGCGGAGGGCCCGGACGGGGAGATCGCCCTGCGCCTGCGCGCCGGGGACCCGGAGGCGCTGCGCCTGGCCTACGACCGGCACGCGCGGGTGGTCCACACGGTCGCGCTGCGGGTGCTGCAGAGCCACCACGACGCCGAGGACGTCACCCAGCAGGTCTTCGTACGCGCCTGGCGGGGTCGCGGCGGCCTCGACCCGGAGCGCGGCGGGCTCGGCCCTTGGCTGATCGGGATCACCCGGCGACAGATCGCCGACCGCCTGGCCCTGCGCGCGCGGGAGCGGGCGGCCGCCGAGGGGGCGGTGCGAGCGGGGCCGCCACCCCCGGTCGGGCCGCGGCCCGAGCAGGTCGTCGACGTCGTCGTCGTGGCCGACGAGCTGGACCGGCTGCCCGAGACCCAACGTAGGGTGGTCCGGCTGGCCTTCTACGACGACCTCACCCAGCAGCAGATCTCCTCGGTGACCGGACTCCCGCTGGGCACGGTGAAGAGCCACCTCCGACGCGGGGTGGACCGGATGCGACGACGATGGGAGGCGGGCGGTGCGGCACCCGGGGCCTGACGAGCTCGTCGACGCCGCCCTGTCGACCCGGGAGCCGGATCCGGGGACCGAGGCGCACCTGCGCGGGTGCCCCACCTGCCGTGCCGAGGTCGAGGCGCTGCGGGGCACCGCGCAGCTGGCCCGCGAGGGTGCCGACCGGCCGCTGCAGGACCCGCCGCCCGCCGTGTGGGAACGCGTCGTCGGCGAGCTCGGCCCCGAGCTGACCGGCGGCCCCGCGGCGCCCCGGGACGGGCCCGGCACCGTCACCATGCTTCCCCTCCGGCGCCGCGGTCCCCTGCTCCTCGCCGCGGCCGCGCTGGTCGTGGGGCTCGCGGGCGGGGTGGGCCTCGGGCTGACGCTGGGCCCCGGCGACCCGGAGGGCCCCGACGCGTCCGGCGCCGTGCCGCTGGTCGCGCTGGACCCCGGCTCGGGGACGACCGGCAGCACCGGCCTCGCCGAGAGCGGCGGGCGCCTGGTGCTGACGGTGGCGCTGGAGCGCGGGGCGGTCCCGGCCGGCGGCTACCTGGAGGCCTGGCTGATGGACGAGGGCGCCACGCGGCTCTACGCGCTGGGCGGGCTCACCGCCGACGGCCCGGGCCGCTGGACGGGCCGGTTCGTGCTGCCCCCGGACCTCCCGCTCGACGTCCTGGACACCGTCGACGTGTCGGTCGAGCACTTCGACGGCGACCCCGGCCACTCCGGCGAGAGCCTGGTCCGGGGCCGCACCGCGTGATCCCCACCGCCCGTCGCGGATCCCCCGCGGCCGTCGTCGCGGCGGGCGACCCGCGAGTGGTCATAGGCTGGCGGCATGGACGCCCTCCGCCTGCCCGAAAGCCTGACCTCGCGCCTTCCCGGACGGCTCGGCGAGAAGGGCGACACCCCGGTCGTCCCGCTCGTGCGGCTGCACGGCGTGATCTCGCCGCAGCCCGGCCCGGTGCCCCGCGCGGTGATCAACGCGGCGTCCACGGAGAAGGTCCTGGAGCGGGCGTTCGGCGCCGAGCGGGTCGTCGCCGTGGGGCTGCTGGTGAACTCGCCCGGCGGCTCGCCGACCCAGTCCGCGCTGGTCGCGGACCGGATCCGGGGGCTGGCGGCGGAGCACGAGGTCCCGGTGCTGGCGTTCTGCGAGGACGTGGCGGCCTCCGGCGGGTACTGGCTGGCCTGCGCGGCGGACGAGATCTACGCGCACCCGACCTCGATCGTCGGCTCGATCGGCGTGATCAGCTCCGGCTTCGGGCTGGAGGGCTTCATCCAGCGGTTCGGGATCGAGCGCCGGCTGCACACCGCCGGGAAGTCCAAGTCCCGGCTCGACCCGTTCCTCCCGGAGAAGGAGGAGGACGTCGCCTGGCTGCGCGGCCTGCAGGACGAGCTGCACGAGCTGTTCCGGCAGTGGGTCACCGAGCGCCGCGGCGACCGCCTGACCGGCGGCGAGGAGCTGTTCACCGGCGAGGTGTGGACCGGGGCCCGGGCCGTGGAGCTCGGCCTGGTCGACGGGCTGGGCACGGCCCGGTCCGTGCTCACGGAGCGCTTCCCGGACGCGAAGCTCGCCCCGGTCGAGGGACGCAAGCCGCTGCTCGCGCGGCTCGGCCTCAACGCCCCCGCCGCGGCCCTGCCCGGCTCTCTCAGCGGCGGCGGTGCGACGGACGCCGCGCTGGGGCTGGTCCAGGCGGCCGACATCAGGGCGACGTGGGCGCGCTACGGTCTGTAGCCTCGCCGGCGGTGGGCGAGCCCGAGGGACCCCCCGGTCCTCACCCGTTCGATCCGTAGCCGATCGGTCGCAGATTGATGGGATGCCCTGGCATCCCGCACCGATCACCGTCACCATGGTCGGCAGGGCCGGGAGCCGCCACCGACGAGGTGCGCGCCCGGCCGCGCACCGGGAACGCAGGATGAGGAGATCGTGGACAGCACCGACAGCTCCGGAGGTCTGGTCGTCCTCGCAGTGGACGACGAACAACCGGCTCTCGAAGAACTGGCGTTCCTGCTGAACGAGGACCCGCGGGTCGGCGAGGTGCTCAAGGCCTCGGACGCGACCGAGGCCCTCCGCATCCTCAACGCCCGCAGTTCCCGGGAGAGCGTGCACGCCGCGAACGCCGCCCGCGCCGCGGGGGCCCCGCACCCGGCCGCCGGGACGCGCGTGGCCGAGAAGACGGACGTCGACGTCGTCTTCCTCGACATCCGCATGCCGGGGCTGGACGGGCTCGAGCTGGCCCGGGTCTTCTCCTCCATGGCGCAGCCGCCGGAGGTCGTGTTCGTCACCGCGCACGACGACCGCGCGGTCGACGCCTACGAGGTCGGTGCCAAGGACTACCTGCTCAAGCCGCTGCGCGAGGAGCGGCTCGCCGCGGCCCTGGACCGGATCATCGCGAACCGGGCCACCGCCACCCCCGTCGAGCCCGTCCCGCAGGAGCGGGACGAGGACGAGGTCATCCCCGTCGAGCTCGCCGGCACCACCAAGCTGGTGCCGCGCTCCGCGGTCCGGTACGTCGAGGCCCAGGGCGACTACGCCCGGCTCCACACCACCGAGGGCAGCCACCTGGTCCGCATCCCGCTGTCGGTGCTCGAGGACCGCTGGCGGGACGCCGGGTTCGTGCGCATCCACCGCTCGTTCCTGGTGGCGCTGCCGCTGGTCACCGAGCTGCGGCTGTCCGGGTCCGGCTACGTGGTGCGGGTCGGGTCCGGCCCCGACACCGCGGAGCTGCCCGTCTCCCGCCGGCACACCCGTGAGCTGAAGGACCGCCTGGTCCGCGCGACGAAGCAGGCGTGGAGCCAGAGATGAGCCCCGACGACGCACTCCTTCCCGCGGAGGAGGCATGAGCGCTGCCGTCGACGGCTCCCCGCCGTCGATGAGCCCCGGTCCCGGGAACGACGACGGGTCCCCTCGTCGGCGCCGCGCGGCCCCCGCCGGCGTCGAGGACTCCGGGCCGCTGTGGCTGCAGGAGGAGATGCGCCGCCGGATGGACGCCAACGCCCGCTCCGGTCGGGGCCGGCACGCGCGGGACGAGGCGGACACCGAGCAGTTCGGGGTGAGCGAGCTGCGGGCCAGGGTGGCCCGCGGTGACGCGGGCCCGTCGGCCGGCCCGGACTACACCTCCTACCCGGACTACGAGGACGACCACCCCGACGACGACGACGAGCCGTTCGGCGGCCCGGAGGTCGAGCGGTTCGAGCGGGTCCTGGGCCCGGCCAGCGTGCCGCTGCGGGTGCCCGCGCCCGAGGCCTACGACGACGGGCGCGGCGGGCCCGACCCGGCGTCCGGTCCTGCGGGCGGTCCGGGCTCCGGTGCGTCGGGGTACCGCGATCTGCAGGGCCCACCGGCCGGGCCCGGCGGCATGCGGCAGAACGGCGGCCCCGGCAGCCCGCTGTCGCGCGCGGGCCGGCCCGCGCTGG